>NZ_JBGMEK010000011.1:0-103081 GCF_041447265.1 Microbulbifer epialgicus | reverse complement strand
GCGCTCCAGTTCGTCGGTAAGCTGGGTCTGATGCTTCTTGACGACTTGTGGCTCGAAGGTGCCGGCGCGGTCCCGCGGCGTCTGCAGCTCGAAACTGCCAGCGGGACTTTTCATGGTTTTCGACGTGGTGCCATTTTTGCGGTTGGGCTTGTCCTCGCTGGCGAGGTGCTCTTCCAGCTCCGCCTTCATGGCGGCTTCGGTAAGTTGCTTGATCAGAGGAGTTAGAATGCCATCTTTGCCACTGAGGTCTTTGCCTTCACGCAAGGCCTTGATGGCGGCATCCATATCGAAAGTGGGTTTGGTCATGGGCCATCTCTTTTTTGTTAATGATAAAGAAATGACACAGAGTTCTGAACACTACCGAACTAGCAGGGTGTGGCAGAAAGGTGGCGTGGACAATCGCTTATGCCGTGTACCCAGCGGTTATCGAGCTGCCTGCAAGCGTGTCGTACGGCCTCAGCAGACCCTACCAAACCTTTAAAACGGCTTTCAAAATTTCGATTGAGACAGAGCCAGTGTTTTGGTGAAATTCCCAGTCGCTCAAGAATGGGAGGAATGTTCTCAGAAATGGTACCGCGCTTTCTGGGGGCTAAATATCGACCACTCCAATCCAATAGCTCTAAATAGTGATCCAGCAGCAACGGGGTTGCGCCCTGGCTCCATTGGTTGATAGTAAGCAGAGCGGGAAATAGGAAGGTTCCTAGGGCCGGGATCGTATGTACACAAAATAATCGATCAAAAACGTCTGATATTGATTGACTTGGCAGTAAAAGGCAAAAAGAAAAGCTCGACAGTAATACAGCCGGTACCCCTAGTGTTTGTATACCTGTATACCGACCAAGCCTACAGCCTCCGCTAATCCCAGTAGTTGCAACAGTTGGTTTTCGCAATTGTAAGCCGAAAAAGAGTCTGTGTCCAAAAGGAAAGCCGATCCGTATGAGAATCGCCGACTTACTTTCGCGAATCAAAGCTTACTTTTGTGTTGTGGCTTTAATACCTGCGCTCCTAATCTACCACCCCTGGATAGTGGTCCAGCCGTAATAGCAGGCTTAAATAGTTAGGATCCAACCGAGATATAATAAAGTGCCCCGGAGGATATCTGCTTTACTAATGATATTTAATATGCAAAGTGTTTTGATTACAGAGTAGGTGTATACAGATTGCACTTCGAAATTGAATAAAAACACTATGTCAAACCACCACAGTATATATAGCGTATCCTAGTTAATTAGCCACTTGCATTTGTTCGTAAAATGACCGTATTTGTGTTGCAGAAGTGCGGTGCCGACTTACAAGAGGAGCGTAGCAAAGATTTGATAGAAGCTTCATGGCTGGAGAAAGTAAGCGCGGCTCGTATGGATTCCGTGAGGTGACCAAGAATAGAGAAAATCCCACAAGCATACAGCATGTCATATGTGACATAACATTACATGTTTCACTGTTAGCAAGAGTAAAAACAAGAAAATCAAAATTTATCTTCAGCAAAAGACCAGTAAAACAGCTAATTACTCGAATTTAAAATAATAAAACCCTTAAATTTTGCACAAAAAACAACCAGAGCAATAGCGGAATGAAGCAGAAATGTCGCCAACTAACAACTTCTGTTATTGGCTTAATAAAACTTATTTGTGTTTGTAAAGTTTGTGATACATTACGCTGCCGAGAGGTCGCCGACGGCTCTTTTTAGGAAATGAAATGATGGAAGACTTGAAAAGTAAGATCAATAAGCTTGCTTCCTTTCTTAAAGTAGACAGCCAGAACCAACGCTTGCTCATTGAGTTGGTGGAAACCTGTTTGAGAGCAGGTGAATTGGAAAAAGCTGAGCATTACTTGCAACAAGGCCTAAGTCACTGGCCTGAAGATTCGTCACTGTTGTTTCAGAAGGGCATGTTGTGCATGTATAAAGGTGAGTACAGCGTTGCCATTGATGAATTCTCATCTCAGCTAGGCTCTAAAGTTCCTCAAGATATTGTGAAATATAATATTGCTTGGGCTCAGCTAGCGTTACATCAGCCACAAAATGCATTGAGCACCCTGGATGGGCTGGAAACATTATCACCTAGGTCCGCATTACTTAAAGCGCGGGCACTGCATTATCTGGGACGTATGAAAGAAGCTGAACAGCTCCTTACCTTTGCTAAAACAAGTGAGGAAACTGCGCTGGAAGCGGAGTCAGTATCAGCCCTGTTAGCTCTAGATCAAGAGGATAGAGAATCAGCGCGGACCAAGGCTGATGCAATCCTCAGCAAGTCTCCCCGGAATGTCGAAGCCAATGTGATTATTGGTACCCTGAATTTAGGTGATGGTGAATTACAGGCAGCAGAGAATCACTTTGCCGTTGCTTTAGCAGAAAAACCATCGAGTGGTAGGGGATGGCTTGGAGAGGGTTTGTTGGCACTACTCCGAGGGGAATTTTCACATGCCACAAATAGCCTGCAAAAAGCTGTCGATAATATGCCAACCCATTTAGGTACTTACAATGCTTTGGCATGGGCTCATATCTGTAATGGGGATTTATCAAACGCTGAAAAAACAGCGCTGCGTGCTAAAGAGCTAGAACCGAGATTTTCTGAGACACTAGGGACATTGGCAATAATTAACCTTCTTAAAGGAGAAAGAAATAGTGCTGCTGTCCAGGCAAAGGTGGCAAATAGATTAAGTGCCAACTCCTTTGCAGGTCGTTTTGCACAAGCTCTTCTGGAATCAGATTCTGGAGAGCAGGAAAAGGCTGAAGAAATCGTAACACAAATATTGAATAGTGAAGTCAATGAGCAGGGCGAGCGATTAATTAATTCACTATCTCGCTTTCAATCTTTGTCAGAAACAAAAAAGAATGACTAGTTAGGAATAGTAGTCACATCTTTAACTGCGTTGTAAAGTCATCGGTATGACACCAGAAGTAGCGTTAGAAATGGTCAGAGAAATGCTAGCCACGGCAGGGCTGGTATCGTCTCCCATATTGGGTACGGCCCTGATAGTCGGCATGCTTGTTAGTATTTTTCAAGTTGTAACCCAAATTCAGGAGATGACTCTAACTTTTGTGCCAAAAATGCTAAGCATTATCGGCATAATATTTATCTTTGGTACATGGATGTTAAGTACCATTGTCCTTTATACGGAAGGAATGTTTCGTCGGATCGTTGAGCTGATGTAATGTCAATCCAGGCTGGACTTGATTTTATCGTAAGCATGTTGCTTGTTGCGTGTCGTATTGCACCTACCTTCATGGCATTTCCTTTGCAGCCAGTAATCAGCCTGCCAGCTCGAATCAGATTTTTTTTAATAATTGCGGTTGCGTTGGTCTTAACTCCATTTGTAATAATTAGTGAGATTAGAATTAGCAGTAGCTATGAACTAATTACGATAATGGCAAAAGAGCTAGTTGTAGGCATCACTCTATCTGCTGTGGTAATGGCTGCAATGTCCGTATTTTTAGTTGCAGGAAGGTTGATTGATTTCCAGATGGGGCTTGGTGCGGCGACACTACTAAATCCACAATCAAACACGCAAAACTCCCTCATAGGAACATTGCTTACTTTACTTGGTACAACCATCTTCTTTTTACTGAGTGGGCATCATGCACTCCTTAAAGGCATCATAGAAACATTGAATATAGTCCCCATAGGCAGCACTATCCATCCAAATGGATTGTTAGATGCATTTATTGCATCAGGGATGATGTTTATGTATGGGGCAATCTTGGCTGCCCCCATACTGCTCGGGCTGCTTTTGGTTGATTTGGTTATTGCCGTATTTGCTCGTACGATGCCACAAGTAAACCCATACTTTGTTGGATTGCCACTTAAGATATTTCTCGGCTTATTTATTTTAACCGCTTCTCTAAGTTATTTGATATCACCAATTACCGCGGTTTTTGAGAAAATATTTGACTATTGGGGGCAAGTGCTAGTTCAGTAATGGCCAACAACAATTCATCTTCAGAAAAAACCGAACCAGCTTCTCCGTTTAAACTAAAAGAAGCAAAAAAAAGGGGGCAAGTCGCTAAAAGTTTAGAGGTAATTTCTCTCTTTACGCTAATTGGGTTTTTGATATTAATAGTGGGTATGGGAGAGATACTGGCCGGTCAGCTCCTTGATAATCTATCAGGGATGCTGGACTTCTCCGAAGTGGCAAGTGGTAGTGACGAAAATATCCTAGGTTGGGCTGGCCTTCAAGTTCAAAGGACCATATTCGTTATTGTGCCAATTATGCTGTTGGCGGCGCTGTTTGCGGCATTAGGGAATATAATTCAAACAGGGTTTGTCTTTTCGGGATATCCATTAAAGCCAAGTTTTGACAAGTTAAACCCCGTTAATGGGTTTAAAAAGATATTTTCGTTAAAGACATTATTTGATCTTTTTAAGACACTAATAAAAATTGCCGTCTTAATTGGTTTTCTATTCTTCTATATTAAGAGTAAATTAAACAGTTGGCTTGCACTGGCGAATCATGACCCAAGTTCCGCATTATCTGTATTTATTAGCGCGCTCGTAGAGGTGTTGGCTATGTTGATACCACTAATTGCTGCTATAGCCCTTTTGGATTTCTTGTTTTCAAGAAAAAGTTTCTTAAAGCAAATGAGAATGACAAAACAAGAGGTTAAAGATGAAATAAAGCGTAGAGATGGAGACCCGAAGGTAAAGCAAAAAATAAAAGAACTTCAGCAAGAATTGAGAAGTAAAACTACGGGCCTGGGAAGTGTGCCGTCGGCAGATGTAATTGTAACAAACCCATCTCATATATCTGTTGCTTTAAAATACCATGAAAGCAGTATGCTAGCCCCTAAAGTAATAGCCAAAGGCAAAGGCAAAACAGCTTTACTTATTCGTGAATTGGCCAGAAAACATAACATTAAAATAATGCAAAAGCCACCATTAGCACGGGCACTCTATAAGAGAACAAAAGTAGATGACTACATACCAGTTGAAAGCTACGTGCCGGTTGCAAAATTATTTGGTGAACTAAGAGAAAAACGCTTGCCCCCAATAGCTAGAGATATTAAAGACCAGGATGCACTCAATGCTTGAGAGAATGTTTGGAACAAAGAGTGAGGTTGCCCTTGTTTTAGGGGTTATCGGAATTCTGGTGGTCTTATTCGCACCAATACCATCAGAGGTGTTGGACTTCCTACTATTGTTTAATTTAAGTACTGCCCTACTTATACTTCTTCTAACTTTTTATATGGATCGTCCAGTAGAATTTTCTACTTTTCCGGCAATCCTACTAATAGCCACGCTTCTAAGGCTTGCATTAAATATCGCAGCGACCAGATTGATTTTAAGTGATGGTGATGCAGGTGAAGTTATTGGAGCAGTAGGTGAATATGTTGTTGGAGGAAATTACATTGTAGGCCTCGTTGTTTTCTTCATCCTAATTGTTGTGCAGTTTATAGTCGTAACAAGTGGCGCACAACGAGTTGCAGAAGTAGCTGCTCGCTTTACTCTAGATAGTATGCCTGGTAAGCAAATGAGTATTGATGCTGACCTCAACATGGGACTTATCAATGAGACCGAGGCTCAGAAAAGGCGAAAAGAAATCGAGCGTGAGGCAAACTTCTATGGCTCCATGGATGGCGCAAGTAAATTTGTGAAAGGTGATGCTGTTGCTGGCATTATCATTATTCTTATCGATATTATTGGTGGATTAACAGTAGGAATTGCCCAAATAGGTATGAGCTGGGGGGATGCTCTCCACACCTATACATTAATGACAGTTGGCGATGGCATTGTCACTCAAATACCTGCGTTAATTATATCTACGGCAACCGGAATCATTATTACCCGTGCATCTAGTGACTCCTTTTTAGGTAATGAAATTTCGAAGCAAATAAGTAGATATCCTAAGAGTTTAGTTCTGGTGTGCATTGCATTAGCATGTTTTTCGATCTTGCCTGGGATCCCTCTTTGGCCAATAGGAATATTATTAGCTATTTTTATCCCTACTCTATTCATCATTTTAAATAAAAATCAGTCAGAAATCACTGATGATGAATTAGCTGCGGAAAATGCGGAAGAAAGCAGAAACGAAAACGCTGGGTATCACGATATTATCGTCGAGCCATTAGAAATACAATCGGGTTCTGAGTTGGGTGAGTTCCTATCCAAGGACTCAATTTTTATTGAAAAAATTAAGAGCTTTAGAGGACAGTATACCCAAGAGATGGGTGTAATAGTGCCAACGTTGAAGGTCTCAATATCACAAAGTCTTGAGCCAAATGCATATGAAATCAGATTGTTTGGTTCAAGAGTGGCTAAGTCTGAGTGTTACGAAAATAAGCTTTTGGGAATAAGTACAAGTAGTAGTATAGATGTCAGTGGAATAAAAACTAAAGATCCTTCTTATGGATTACCTGCTGTATGGATAGATAACTCACAACGAAGTCAAGCAAAAGAAAGCGGGCTGACGGTAGTAGATCCGATTACAGTGATATTTACACATTTCAGTGAAGTTATTAGAAAGCATGCTGACGAACTGATAACTAGAAAGGAGACTGAAACACTGCTTTCAAAGGTTAAGATGTCTCAGCCTGGACTATATGATGAGTTAATCCCTGATAATTTATCATTAAGTGATATTCAGAAAATTCTGAAACTGTTAATTAAAGAGAAAGTGCCAATTAATAATATCGAGCTTATTGCAGAGTCTTTGGTTGATAAATCTCGCTCAATAAAAGATGTCCATATACTTGTAGAGTTGGTTCGCCAACAGCTCGGTCGAGTAATATGTGAGCCTTTACTAGATAAAGACGGTACATTGCAAGTACTCACACTAGAGCCTCGACTAGAGAGAAATCTATCAGAAAGTATTAATAATACAGATGGGGTGAGCAGCTTGGCAGCCGATCCAAGGTTGATTGAGACATTTACAATGAGTATTGCTAAATCGGCAGAGCAAATGATTAACTCCGGAAATAAGCCAGTTTTACTATGCTCTGGAAAACTACGAGTGCATATGCGGCAGTTGATAGAGCGCTTTATGCCCCATATGTCAGTTATCTCGTTAAATGAAGTACCAACAAATATACAGGTAAACTCATTTTCAATCGTGAGAGTTAATCAAGATGAAAAAAGCAAAAGAGAGCCAGTAGAAGCGTAATGGAAGGAATTAATACAATCTTAAATACGATGCAATCTGATCTTAGAAAACTTAATTCGATCGGACATAATTTGGCAAATGTTGATACAAATGCATATAAACGTATTGTTGCAGATTTAGAAGTACAGTCGATAGATTTGGTTGGCAAGGAATTAGCTATCACGGGAAGTAATAATATAAATATAGTCTCGAGTTCCCGAGTTGACTATTCAAATGGAGCCTTAAAATTTACTGGCCGAAGCCTAAATGTGGCAATAGAAGGTGATGGTTACTTCCAAGTACGAGATAATGCAGGAACATGGTTAACTCGACAAGGAGAGCTAAAAGTAGATAGCGAGGGATATCTCACATTACTTGACGGATCAAAACTTCAAGGAATTGATGGGGATATTCAAGTCCAACCAGGAACAATTGAAATAAGAAATAACGGAGAGCTTTACCAAGAGGGAGATCAAGTTATTGCTAAAATAGCTGTAGTTGATGCTTCGGATAATATGTTGCAGGAAATAGGTAAAGGAAAATATTCAAGTCCCTCAGTTTCTTTGCTTGAGCAACCGTCGGTTAGGCAAGAATTTCTCGAAATGTCCAATGTAAACCACTTACATGAAATGGTCAGTTTGGTAGAGCTTACTCGACATTTTGAAGGAAGTCAGCAAGTACTTCAGGGATATAGCACTATGATGGAAGAGCTAGTATCTAAAGTCGGTAGAATTTAACAAATATTGATAATTAAGGCCTTGGAAAACCTATGATAGATGCACTATATATTGCCGCGACTGGGATGCGTGCAGAGGCAGCACAAATTGATGCTATATCAAATAATATGGCAAACTTGAATACACCGGCTTACAAGCGCCAGGGAGTCAATTTTGAGAGTTTGATATATCAAACCGAAAAAGTAGGCTCGGTAAATGGGCAGTTACAATCTCAAGGGATGGGGGCTGCGGCTAGCCAAATAACCAGATTTTATGAGCAGGGTGACCTCAAAGTATCTGATGATCAGATGGATATTGCCATATCCGGAAAGGGCTTTTTTGAGGTTGAATTACCTAGTGGATCACTCGCTTATACAAGAGTAGGAAACTTTAAATTAGATGATAACGGTTTTCTTGTAACAGAAAATGGCTATTTATTAGCTGACCGTATTCAAGTTTCACCAGATGCTATAGATATCAATATTTCTGAGTCCGGAGTTGTTTCAGCACGCTTATCTGATAATAGTGAAGAAACCCTTGGCCAAATATCTCTGGCAGGGTTTATGGCCGAGCAAGATCTGGATGTTATTACTGGTGGTCTCTATGGTGCAAATGAAGATTCTGGATCAGCATACTATTCGGAGCCAGGCGAGGACGGTTTGGGTTTAGTTCGACAGGGATATATTGAAGCTTCAAATGTTGACCTTGTTGAAGAGATGCTAAGTTTAACTATGGCACAAAGGGCTTATGAGGGAAGTTCACAAGTTATTCGTGCAGCCGATGAAATTATGAAAATCAATAACTCGTTAAGAGTTTGAACATATAAATGAAGCAGTATAAACATGTAGTAATTGTTTTTATGGCTGCTTCATTCGCTGTCGCAGAGGAAATTAAAATAAAACTGCATCCTATAATTAATCAAAAAAGTAAAGCAGTTTTATTAAGCGAAATTGGAGAAATAAGTTCTAAGTTAGAGAAAAATAAGGAAATACTAATTCCAGGTAATCTACAAAGAGATAGGACGGAAAGGGGATATTGGGTAGATAAATCTGATTTATCGAGCCTAATTATGGCTCTATACCCTCAACATCATTTGAATATCTTTGGCCCAGACAAAATTAAAGTTAATTGTCCTTTGTTTAATCTGGATATGGATGTCGTCAATTTAAAAGTGAAGAAAGTTTTTCATAGCAAAGTTGAAGCGGGCAGTGAGCTATCAATAGTACCGTATGACAACATTCCTGAAGTCAACCTTTGTGCTGAGCCAGATCAGATAGTTATAAAGAGATTTTCAAAGGGAAAAATAAAATCAAGAGAAGCAGTGAATGTATCACTAGAAAGCAAAGGTAGAGTTATTTACAACTTCCCACTTTGGTTAAAAATAGCACATTACGATACAGTGCTACAAGCTGCCAGTTCCTATAGGAAAGGTACCTACTCAGATAAAGTTATAGTAAAAGAAAAATACACTGATATAGCTAAATTAACGCACACTCCAATTGAAACCATACCACAAGGGATGCGCCTCAAGAATCATATCAATACAAGTGAGGTAATAACAACTGATGACTTTGAGCTTATACCATCGGTAGAAATGGGAAGGTCGGTAGTAATTTTATCAGTGGTTAAAAACATAACAATAGTTGCCAAGGGTAAGGCCAAATCTGATGGGGATTTAGGTGATTTGATATTAGTCCAACTAGAGAACGGTGAAAATATGTTCGAAGGTAAGGTTATAAGAAAAGACACGGTGCTTGTGCAGGGGGAAATGTGAAGAAAGCTGTAAAGGTACTCTTATCTATCATGTTCATTAATGTCTTAATGATAGATAGAGCATACTCTGAATCACTTTTTAGTGATGAAACATTTATCCCGCTAATAGCTGACTACCGTGCAGTAGCGATAGGAGATACCGTTACTATTGTAATTGTTGAAACCTCTCTTGCTCGTGCGAATGATGGAGGAAGTGGTTCCGCAGCGATTTCTGTTGGTGCTGCTGGGCATCTTTCCACAACGACAAGAGAGGAAATAGGAGGGGGATCTCTAGATTTAAGTGTTGGGGGATCAAGCGATAGTAGCACAAATAGGGATGGTCTATTTAAGGCTGTTATTACTGCAGATGTAGCGGAGATAAGCCCGAGCGGCAATCTTTTCCTCCACGGAAAACAGCATTTATTAGTTAACGGGGAAGATCAATATATTTCAGTGACAGGTTGGGTTAGTCCTTATCATGTAGATGATAATAATACCGTACTTTCTAGCCGGCTAAGTCAGGCAAAGATCGTATATTCAGGGAAAGATCCGGATAGGATTAGTATTTGGAATAAAATAGCAGGTTTTATCTGTTGCCCAGGAGATGGGAAAATTGATGATGATGTATACAGAATAGAAGAAATTGAAGCTGATACTAATATAGAAGATGAAGTTTTTGGTAAGTAGAGATATTCTTATGAGAAGTTTCAGGTGGAAACTTTCCTATTCATTTACGATATTGACTATTGCTTTTTTTATTATGAGCGATGTCAATGCCACGGTACGACTTAAAGAGTTTGCTCGCGTTGAAGGTGTTAGAGATAATGCCTTAGTTGGCTATGGATTGGTGGCAGGTCTTGCAGGTACTGGCGATACGCGTCGTTCAGATGCTACGATACAATCGATAGCAAATATACTAGCTAGATTTAATGTAATAGTTGATGAACAAGAAATCAGTAGCCGTAATGTAGCAGCTGTTATTGTTACAGCAAATCTCCCTGCTTTTTACCAGCCTGGTGATAAAATTGATATTAATATTGCATCAGTTGGTGATGCGCGGAGTCTAATCGGGGGTACATTATTAATGACTCCACTAACGGCAGCCAATGGAGTTATATATGCTTTGGCACAAGGACCAATTTCCGTTGGAGGGTATTCATACGGATTAAATGGAAATGTTATTCAAAAAAACCACCCAACGGTAGGTGTAATTACAAATGGTGCAACAGTTGAGAAAGCTGTAAACACGAAGTTGCTAGAAGAAGGTCAGCTTAGTGTGGTTTTGTCCGAACCTGACTTTACAACTGCTGCTAGAGTTAAAAAAGCCATTAAAAGTGCTTTCCCCTCGCTAAATATTACCACTGAGCATGCAGGTAAAATAATTGTTGATGTGCCCACCAATATTGATTTAATTGATTTGATCGCTGATTTAGAAAATATATCCATAACGCCGGACAGTATCGCTAAAATCATTATTAATGAGCGAACAGGTACCGTAGTTTCGGGAGGTTCCGTAAGAATTGATGCCGTTTCAATATCCCATGGTAACTTGGAACTAAGCATATCTACAGATTATGCTGTGTCGCAACCAAATATATTTTCTATTGGCCTAAATAAGTCAAATCTAACAGATGAAAATGGCCAAGGTATTTCTACTGTTGTTGTGCCGGATACTAATATCAGTGTTAAGGAGCAATCGCTAGCATCAGTATCGCTGCCATCAGGAAGTACTGTAAATGATCTTGTTCGTGCTCTAAAGCAGATACACGTTAGCACAAGAGATATGATTGCTATCTTACAGGCAATAAAATCTGCTGGCGCATTGCATGCAAGACTCATAATTAAATAAATGAAGAATTACGACATGATTGAACTGATTGATAGTATTGCAGGAAGTTTACTTAATAAGTCTCTTGATCGAACAACTGTTGAGAATCGCCTTATTGCAAATAACATTGCAAATATAGATACGGAGGGTTATAGGCCGCTTACTACAGAGTTTGGTCGGTCATATGAAAAAATAAGACAGGCCCTGAGTGAGAATGACTTTACTGACTTGGAGAAAGTTTCTTCTTCGTGGAAGCCCGCTGAAGAAGTTAGCATTCACCCTACTTACCATAGTGTCAGCCTTGATCAAGAAATGGTTAAACTAGCCAATAACACTTTGCAATTCCAGTCTCTATCTGTCGCAAAAACAAAATTATCTGAAATATTAAAGACTGCAATTAAAGGAGGTTAGTAATGATAACTGATAGTTTTGCAATAAGTTTAGATGGCTTAGAGTATCAACGCCTAACGGTTGATACCGTAGCGATGAATATTGCTAATAGTACCAAGACATTTAGCAATACCATGGATGTTTATAAGCCTCGGGATGTGGTAGCCAGTACTAATGGTCAGATGGATGCAAATGGCATTGATGGAATAACTGTTTCCGAAAGAAATGTTGAACCCAAACGTATTTATGATCCTTCACATCCCTATGCTAATGAAGATGGATATATCTTAAAACCAGCAGTTGATAGCGTCGAGGAAATCGTTAGTTTAATGACTGCTGTGCGCGCATATCAAGCGAACATACAGGCCTTAGAAGCTTCCAAAAAGATCATTCAATGGACAATTGATATGAGTGCCAAGTAATGAGTATTGATGCAATTAATCCAATTGGAGAGTTTAAAAAGATTGAGCTGCCATCAAGTTCAGAGGTAAGAAATAATAATTTTTACCAAGCTGTTTCGTCAGAATTGCAGCATGTCAGTGAACAATATCGCGTTGCTGAAGAGCAGGCTTTAACGCTTACAGTAGGCAATCTGGATGATGTCCATCAGGTAATGTCAGCAATCAACAAGGCCAAGTTGAGCTTTGAATTGGTAACTCAGGTTCGAAATAAGTTACTTGAAGGTTATCAGGAAATTATGAAGATGCAGGTATAGTGGAATAGTTGTTATGCACATAGATTTTAAATCATATCAAAAGAAAATATTCGCCGGCCTTTTTGTTCTGTCGAGTATTTTAGCTGTTGTGCTATTCCTCTTGATTAAAACTGGTAGTGAAATATTGGTTAGCGATCTACAAAAAGGTGAGATTAGTAGTGTAACTAGAACGTTAGTAGATAATAACGTCTCCTTTGAAATAGATGAACAAAATGGAGCGATTTCAGTCTCAAGTGAGCAAATCCCAGTTGCTCGAATGCTGTTAGCCGAAAATGGGCTGCTTGATATAGAAAATGTTGGTTTTGAAATTTTTGATGATGCTTCGTATGGCTTAACTGAGTTTTCCCAGAAAATTTATTATCAGAGAGCTCTCCAGGGAGAGATTGAAAAGTCAATTAAAACTTTAGATGTGGTTCGTAGCGTAAGAGTCCACCTTGTACTTCCGGATAATTCTCTTTTTAAGAGAAGTCAAGAAGAAGCTAAAGCTTCTGTAGTTTTGACTGTTAAAAATCAATATGCTCTTAGACAGGATAAGATAGTTGGGATTCAAAATCTTGTCGCTGCTTCTGTGCCTAAGCTAATGCCCAGTAAAGTAACTATTATGGACTCTAAGGGAAACCTCCTGTCCAGTTCTGAGTTGCTTCTTGGTGATGCTCTACAAAAAGTAGAATTTAAAAGAGAACTCGAAGAATATTACACTGCAAAGGTAAACGAAATTCTTTTTAAAGTAATTGATCAAAAGAATGCAGTTGTAAGTGTTGATTTAACTATAGATTATTCAAAGTCTGAAAGTACACAGCAAAATTCGCTTCCGCTTGTGAATTCTGATTCCGGAGTTTTGGTGAGCAATAAGGTTAGTAGGGAGTATAGAGAAGACAGTACATCAAAAAGGTCTAGTTCTAAGGGAAAAAGCAGCGAAAATGACATTCTATCTGAGAGTATTGAAAATAATTATCAATATTCCAGTGAGTTAGTAAAGAAGCAAGTTAGCCCAGGGCGGATCATAAGAAAAGGCGTCTCAATATTGTTAACAAGTGAGCTGGGCGAGGGACAATTACAGAAGCTGCGAGATTTGGTTGCTAATGCTGTCGGTCTCAATGAAGAAGCTGGAGATAAAATATCAATTGAATTTATTTCTTTAGAGAAAACGATAAAATCTGATCTTGCGTCAAATGCAACCCAAGAGATGGTAGGTGAAAAATTAAAAGAGCCTGTAAAGGTTCTCTTGAGAGACTCTTCTCTTCAAAAATACGATATCAATAAGTTTTCATCTATTAAAATATACGTGTATGCCGGTATTTCTTTCTTTATTTTGATAATTTTGTTTTTTATTTTTGGTCGAGGAAGGTTGAATTCAACTGAGCGTCTGGAAGTTTTAGATGATATGAGAATATGGCTCAACGAAAGCTCAAGTTCGAGACAAGCTGATGTTAAATAAACCTGCGAAGTTGGCTGCTGTTAGGTATAAATCATTATCCTTTCTAGATCGTATCTGGATACGCTCTAGGTTAAATGGTGATTGCAAGTTAGTTTTAGATAATGCGCTAAGAGACTTGAAGAAATCAGGGATTAAATCACTGAAGTACAGTGAAGTGACTAACCTTATAGCTGACGAGAGCATATCTGAAGTTAATGATATAGGTTGCCAGCAAGATCGAGTTCTTCCGAAATATGTTTCTTTAGTGGAAACTGGAGGGAAGCAGAAAATATTTTTGAAGGGTAACGTCACACCATACGTATCTGATTTGATTAGCACCCGGTCGGTAGAATATATGACAGGTGAATTTTAATGTCTGATATAATTCGTCGCGCTAAGATAGGTGGAACCCATAAGATAGAATTTTATACGCCTGATGCTAATCCTGTTGTAACGGAAGACACTGATGCAAAGGTTGAAAATATTGAGGCGCAATTTGAACATGAGAAAAAGCTAACAAAATCTCTTAAGCAAGAAATTTTGACATTACAAGAGCTTATTAGTAGGCAAAACTCAGAGCTTGAAAATTTACGAAGTAACTTGCTTGACTTAGAGAAAACCTATGATTTAACAAAGAACGAATATGCAAAAGATATTGAATCCAAATTAAAGCAAGGTTATGCAGACGGTTGGAAACAAGCGGAGGATGAATACAAGCAGCATTTCACTAATGAGGTCGCTAAAAAATCAGAAGAGTTTGAGAAGAACTTGGAGCTGCTGGGCGAATTTTCCAAGTCCCAATGGTTAAAAGTCACAGAGAGCCTTTCATTACTTGCCCTAGAAGTTTCTTGCAAAATTTTAGGGGTTGAATATGCAAAGCAAAGTGGTTTAAGAGCATTTATATCAAATGTAATAGAGGTGCTACCTAATGAAAAAAAATTGACTATAAAGGCTTCACCACTTGATGTTGATCGAATTCGAAGTATACGTAGTGAAATAGAGTATACGTTTAATTGTGAGATTAGCCTCATTCCGGATGATGATCTGCGGTTGAGTGATCTATTAATTGAATATGATGTTGGCGTTCTGGATGGTGGTCTTGAAAGGCAATTAATGGCAATTAGAAAGTCTCTGTCACAAGAATTTAATTGTGAGCAATCTTAATAAATGAATACTACGGCTAGTCTTGTAGAGAGTATTAAAACTACCAATACCATAGGTAAATTTGGCAAGTTAGTTAGTTTTCATGGAACATATGTATCTGCTACAGGTGTTGACGCTCGTATTGGCGACTTATGCTATATTTATAAAAAGAATAAGGCCGAAAACATTCGGTCTGAAGTTGTCGGCTTTGATAAAGATAATATAATTCTTATGCCCTTCGATACAATGACAGGGTTAATGCCTGGGGACCGGGTAGAAAGAATAAATAATAATACAAAATATATATATAGCGATCGACTGATTGGTAGAGTAATCGACGCATTAGGAGAACCTTTAGACTCTCTTGGTGATATCTCTTCAATTGGTAAAGGGCCATGGAAAACTCCCGGCCCAATTAACCCTTTTGAAAGGAAGAGAATTGACACAATTGCTAATACTGGAATCCCGATAATTGACGGATTACTTACCCTGGGTAAAGGGCAAAGGGTGGGTATATTTTCTGGAAGTGGCGTAGGAAAAACAACTTTAATTAATCAGTTGCTTAGTGCTAGTGATACCGAAGTAAATGTAATTGCATTAATTGGCGAACGAGGTCGCGAAGTAACAGAGTTTATAGAGTGTATTTTGGGAAAGGAAGGTCTGTCAAAGTCCGTAGTAATCGTCGCCTCAGCCGAACAGCCACCCTTGTGTCGTGTATATGCGGCGCACACTGCAGCCAAGATTGCAGAGTATTTTAGTTATCAAGGAAAGGATGTCTTGCTGACCATTGACTCAATAACGAGATTAGCAATGGCCCAAAGAGAAATTGGTTTAGCCAGGGGGGAGCCGCCTTCCGTTAAAGGCTATACGCCTTCCTGTTATTCTATTTTACCAAACCTCATTGAAAAATCTGGTGCCTTTAAGACTAGAGGCACTATCACCGCCTATTATACGGTGTTAATAGAAGGTGATGATATGAGTGATCCCGTAGCCGACTATATGCGAGGGATTCTAGACGGCCATATAGTTTTAGACCGAGATATAGCCGCTCAAGGTAAATACCCTGCAGTCAATATACAGGAAAGTGTTAGTAGAGCTAAGGGGGCGCTAATCAATGATGCTGAAAAGTCAATCCTCATGCTGATATATAAATATCATTCATTATTCCATGAATCTAAGTCAATGATAGATATCGGAGCATACAAGGAAGGTGAAAATGTTGAATTGGATAAAGCTATATATATTGAAGGAAGAATTAATGATTTATTTTATACCGGTAAGTCGTTAGATAGAAATACTGTAATGGATGAACTGAGTAATATAATAAGTTCTGCTAATCAACGGAAGTCGAGTTGATTTTATAAAGATAAAATATGATATCTAAACTAAGGAAAATGGATTGTAAAATCCAAGCGCTTATCACTTATAAGCAGAAGTTAACTAATGATAAAGATGAACTGGCTGGCGTTATTGGTGAAATGAAAAGGCAGCTTGATGATTTTAATTTTCAGAAGGCTAGAGCCTTAACAAGATTGCACGATACTGAAGAGTATATTGACTATAAATATCAATCTAAAATGCTAGATTTTAACCTTATCAGCGCTCAAGAATACTATTTGGAAAGTGAGAGCCGAAATATAGACGAGCTTAAGGGTAAAATTGATGATATTGAAAGTTCTATCGCAGAAATAAATAGCGAATACATATCTGTTCAAGCTAGAATTAACGAAATTGATATAAAGATTGTTTGCTCAAATAAAAAGCGTGCTCGTTACTATGCCATATATGAAGATTTGTATTTTAGTGACCTTTATTTAATGAGCACAATAAATAAGACAGGATCATGCTAAAATGAACTCAACGAGCATAAAAGAATTCTCGTCTGTAACTACTCCGAAGGGAAGCGCTGAACTTGATAATGGAGAAAAAAATCTAAGGATTAAAGAGTGGGAAAAAGCCCTTATAAATGCGTCTGATTCACGCTCAAACTTTACAGAAGTTCAAACTAAAGCTCTACCGAGTGAGCTAAGACGAGATGAAATCCTCAGTTCAAATGAAGTGATATCTAAAACTCTCAGGAACTCTAATGAAATTCATAGGCATATTGCGATAGGAAACTATCAGGCAATAGGTCAAAATGTGCACGATCAGCTGAGGAGTATCGAAAGCCCTGTAGATAAATTGAAATCTGGACCCTCGATTTTTAATACTCAAGTGGCTGCTATAAATACGCAGGGTTACTATAAATCTGTAATGACGGAGAAAAATTTGACTCGTGCGATAGCAAACAGTTTACCAGAGAGAACTAAAGTACAGCTTGTGACTGGAAGCGGTGGGGTTGAAATACGTATTCGTGATTATCATGGAAATGTAGATGAAATAAAACATGTAGTGTTTCAGTCTTCAAAGAAATTGAAGTTGATGATAAATAGGTTGGTTATTAATGGTTCTGTTGTTAAAGGATTGGAGTATTAAACATGTCTATTGATGCTGTTGGCAGAGTTGCAGGGGAGCAACCCTTAAATGAGCAGAGTACCGTTAATTTAGATGAATTTATGCGCATCTTTATTACCCAGCTTAACTATCAGGACCCGTTGGACCCTGTTGATAACCGTGAATTCCTCACGCAGTTAGCTGAATTCTCAAATCTTGAAATTGCCAAGTCGTCGCAAGACAATATTTCAGATTTACTAGAAGTCAGCGCGGTCAGTCAATCTTTAGGTCTACTTGGTAAAACTGTGGAAGTAAATGGTAGTAGCGGCGCAATTATTGGGAGTGTCTCGTCAATTAGATTTTCTGATGGTTTACCCTTGCTTACCCTGACTACTTCAACTAATGAAGTTATAGCAGATTTATCTCCTGCTGAAGTTCGAATTATTAGGGAGTAATGTGTATGTCGTTACTAAGTGTTGTAGGTAATAGTTTATCTGGATTTAAAGCATTCACCAGAAAGTTAGATAACCTGAGTCATAATGTTGCCAACATGAATTCTCCCGGTTTTAAAAAGCAAGACAGTTTTTTTAGGGAGTTGAATGATAATGGACTTGGTGATGGTGTGCGATTTTCCGGTACAAAGACCCATTTCACTCAGGGAGATATTTTTAGCACAGGTCAAAATACTGATTTGGCTATAGAAGGCGATGGATTTTTTATTATAGAAAATGAAGGTGATTTTCTATATACACGTGCAGGACAATTTACATTTGTTGATGACCTTCTTGTCGATACTACTACTGGTGGGGCAATACTGGGGTTGTCCGAAAGTGGTGAATTGCAAGAAATTAGTACTTCGGAGTGGCAGTCATCTACTTTTTCACCCACTACAGAAGTAAACTTATCAGGAAATTTAAGTTCGCTTTCTGCGGCTGATACTGAATTCCCACTTACTAGTGACCCGCCTATCACGGTCGATGTTTATGACTCTGTTGGAACATTACACTCGCTAACTCTCAAATATAGGAAAGAGGCTTCTGGTGATTGGACAGCAGAAGTTCATGATAGTAATAACAACTTAGTGGGTAGTGGTCTGTTAGGGTTCACTTCTGCCGGGTCGCCGATTGCAGGGGCTAATGAGCTTTTGGTACAATTGCAGCTATCAGATAACCTCACTCATGACATTACATTTAAAATTGGCGAACCAGGGGAATTTGATGGTCTAACAAGTTTTCCATCTCAAACTGCCAATTTATCTGCGCTGAGTGTAGATGGGCGAGGGGAAGGAGTCTTGCAAAGTACAGAATTTAATTCGGATGGAAGTTTAGTTCTAACCTACTCCAATGGTGTAGTTGAGGAACCGTTTACAATTGCACTTGCTAATTTTGTAGACCTTAGTTCCCTTGAGGTTTTATCAAATAGCCTTTTTAAGGCTGAAAACTCACCGGATGTAATAGCAACTGCAGATGAGTCTATTGTTGGAAGTATTAGGTCATCTTCATTAGAGCGCTCTAATGTAGATGTTACAGATGAATTTTCAGAAATTATAATCATCCAGCGTGGTTATCAAGCCTGTTCGCAAGTCCTTACTGTTTCTAATCAAATGCTTGAAGAATTATATAATAGCTCAAAGGGTGGATAAATGAATTCTAGCAATTTCTATGTTTTTTCTCAGATGGAAGAGAAAGAACTTTCTGAGACGCTGAATTCAGCCATTTTAAGCCATTCTGAAAAGTGGTTTGGACATAGCTCTATTGAGTATGTGGTAAAAAATGCATTTGAGCTTGAAATTTTAAATAGTTATGATTCGAATTACGTTTCAGATGATTTTTTTATCTGTTTTCCTGGTGAGAATAAATTAACTTTGCTCAAAGAAATCGTTAAAGTACCAGTCGTTAAGGAGGATGTAGGGCACGCTATAAGCTCAAGGGTATTGCATGATTTCTTATCCGACTTTTCCTCTAATTTTCCTGGGGTTCAAGAGGTAAATACGTTAGAGGATAAATTGCCTAAAAATTTACATAGTTATGGCTCTGGATGGGTCGCAGTCGATATTGTTCTCCATAAAGAATTTTTATTTAGGTGCTACTTAGCTGAAAATGTAGTTAAAAAAATAATAGGGAATCCGCGGCAATTTTTTCCTGATAATTCAAGTTTTGGTAGTTTTTCATCCTTATTTAATGGGTGTGCATTGGAATTTTCTGCCGGCATCGGCATGGTTCGATTGGGCTTGCAACAGCTAAAAGATTTGGAAGTTGGAGATGTCGTTAAAACTGATGTGAAGATTAACGAGGAAGTAAATTTAATTTCAAGTAACAATCAATTGTACATACGGGGCTATATTTGTAAGAGAAATTCTTATAGGTCTGTATTGATTAGTGGTTTGAGTGAAGCCTAGCAGGTTAGGGGGTTATTTTATGTCTGAGAGTCGTGAAGTAGATATGTTAGAGTTGTCTGAGTTTAATGAGAGTGATGGAGGTAAGTTATTTGACAGGATAAACCCAAAATTTCTTAAAGGGATAGAGGTCGAAATAAAGGTTGAATTTGGTCATACGAGTATCGCTTTAGAGGAGTTAACTTCACTTTCTATAGGGAATATAGTCAAGTTGGACGCTCCTTCCGAGCAATATGTAAATCTTAAAGTCGGGGATGAAATTTTTGCGAAAGGACTGCTAGTTGTAGTTGATGGCTGTTATGGAGTAAAGATTGAAGAGGTCTTTAGAGTTTGATGTCTCGTAGTTTACGTCAATTTGTATTATTTTTTCTTCTGATGTTTCTGTCGCTTGCTGTTTCCTCAGATGAAAAAGCTAGCTTCAGTTCTGGGCAGATTGTAAATTCTCAAGATTCAGTTTTCTTTAAGGAGGATTTTTCATACGTAGATTTATTGCCTAATAATTATTTTTTCACTATTTTCTTGTTGGCTGGATTTTTTGTGTTTTTGAAAATTTACGATAATAAGAGGCGGCAAATCTCATCAGGCTCAAAAAATATAAGATTAATTGAGAAAACTGTTCTTGATAATAAGCTGGTGGCTTACCTTCTGGTTGTAGATGGTAATAAAGCACTGCTAATACAGCAGCCAAGCGGAGTAGATATAGCGTTACTGTCTGGGCAGGATGTTTTGGAAGTTGATCGTGCTGCGTAAATTTTCTGTTTTTGCAATACTTATTCTTTCCTTTTTATCTCTTGAGGCTTTCGCTCAATCTGAGTCAATAAATTTCGCTGATGATAAAATTCAGTTCTCAGTTAATGCAGGGGGAGAAGAGGGAGACCTGGCTGCACCATTGCAAATATTATTGCTGCTAACTCTACTAAGTGTGGCCCCGGCAATTCTAATCATGTTGACAGCATTTACGCGAATAGTAATTGTATTGTCAATGTTAAGGCAAGCACTTGCTATGCCTAGCACCCCGCCTAATAGTGTTTTAATTAGTTTTGCTCTAATTTTAACTATCTACGTAATGCTGCCGGTTTTTGAGAAAATTAACGATGTCGCTATCGATCCTTATTTAAAGAAGAAAATTTCTTTAAATTCTGCTGTTGATTTGGCTAAATCCCCAATTAAAGATTTTATGATAAGCCAAACCCGTGAAAAAGATATAGTGCTTATTTCAGAGTTGTCCGATAGCGATATACCTCATGAACCCCAAGATCTAGATCTGTCTATTTTAGTACCGGCTTTTTTACTTAGTGAACTCCAGTCTGCATTTATTATTGGGTTTGTTATATTCCTTCCTTTTTTAATGATTGACTTAATTGTAGCCAGCGTTTTAATGTCGATGGGTATGATCATGTTACCCCCAACTACTATTTCCCTTCCTATAAAAATTCTTGTATTTGTATTAATTGAGGGCTGGTCACTTTTAGCATATTCATTGGTTGGTAGTTTTACATAGTATGCTTTTCAATGTCTATTGAGGACAATGTATTAACTGAAATGTGGGACGCCCTTAGTCGTCCCGGCATGAGTAATGCTCGCACATGGCTTTATGAGTACTATAAGGATTATGGCTACTATATTGCAAAACGTATATATGCCCGCAGAAAATTTACAGGTGTAGATATTAATGATTTATATCAATTGGCCGATGTTGGGCTGATTGAAGCGATAGATAGATATGATAGAACAAAGAAAGTAAACTTTAAGACATATGCAGCGTTTCGTATTAGAGGTAGTATTGCAAATGGTCTTGAAAATTATTCAGAAAGGACGAGCTATTATGCCGGCGTTACTGCAAGAAAACAAATACAACAAGAGGTGAATTTTTCAGGTGAGAGTTTTGAAAGTAATCTATTTCAAACATTAATATCTATAACTTTGAATTTGGGTTATTCATATGTGCTTGACGCATATGATTACGTTGAAGAGATTACTAATAACGAATCTCCGTATACATCCCCAGAGTATAGTTCTTTTTTGTCAGAAATCTTGAATAAAGTAGGGAAAATGTCGAATATTCATCAGGATGTTATTCGGATGCGATATTTTGAGGAGGCTAGTTTTTCTGAAATTGGTAGAGCTTTAAATCTTAGTAAGACTAGATCAGCCCAGCTCCATAGCGAAGCTATACAATTATTGCGGAAGTCAATCAATAGCAGGTTTGATTTTGAGTGTTAGTTAACATGGGATATGGTTTAGTTTGAAGTGGATGCCAAATATATCTATGTTATAGGTAGAACTACAGCTATAGTCATAGCCCTCAAGTGCCTTTTTAAAATTATTATTTTTGATAAATAGAGCCTTGACTAGAAGTCCATCCAACTCTTTTATTTTCTATTTGGTTAGTTTTTCACTGTATTTGAAGGTTGGAGATGATTTTCGATTACTAATATTAAGGATTAGTTAATTCGGTTCTCAGTTCTACTATCTAATAGTGTGAGTAATCCAAATGTTTGTTTGTCGATAAAGGAATTTCGACTTTCTAGATAAGACCTCTGAGAGATGTATTCTCAGTTAGTTGTAATTATATTTCTACTATAATTATTTTATGCTCTTTTAATGAGTGTAAGTGTACGAGTCTGATCAACCTATCATTTATTTTGGAGCCTATTTAAGTATCTGTACAGACTACAAAACACATAAAAGGCTCCACTATATTAGATGTGGTAACGTTTATTACTACTTAACACGGCACCTAGGCCCATTTCGCGCAGCATTAAAACGGTCACGTAAGCGCTCAATCATGGTTGAGCGCGCAGCATCGTGGTTTATACTCATAACCACATTTACTGCCAAGCCCTCACCGGTCTCAGCAAAAGTAGTCTTCCCTACTGTTGGGTCAAAGGTAATTGGATCATAAGGCGTTGTGCTGTCGGCTATGCCCGAATTTAGTTGATCAACTGTGATGTAGCCGGGTACTAATTCCATCTCCATAGCTTCAGGTTCCAGCAGTACCAGTGCCGCGATTATGTCCCACAGGCGAATAACCGCGTCCATGGCGAAGTCGCCGTTACCCTGGAAATCTCCACCCTCAAATTCGCGAATGGAGCTAAGCAACTGTGAGGTGTAGCAGGCTTCCGGGGTTGCCCGGCGTTTAGCCAGGGCTTCGATGGTGCTGCCCTGTACCTTGGCCATATCGGTAGAGTTGGTGGGTACTAGATAAGTTTCAATATTATTTTCGCTCAGGGCGTCAAAGGCCCACTGTGCACTCAAGGGGTCGAGCAGAATATTGAATTCCTGGTGGGTACTGAAGTCGCTGTCACAGCCGAAACTTGGGTGGGAGAAAATATTGCCACCCAGGTTGCGAGATTTGTCGCCAAAGCAGGCCGCTTCGTGATCTGCAGTAAACGGCTCATAATTCTCAAAGCCGCCACCCATCATAATAACGCGATCAATTTTATCCAGCTGCTCTTCGTTGGCTTTGCCAAGTACGCGGGCCAGGGTGGTGAGTTTACCGGTATTGAATACTACTGGATGCTGCTCCAGATTACTTAGGGTCTCCAGAATAATATCTTCAGCAAGCTCGAAATTAAAGGAAACACCATTATTGCCTTGGTAGCGATAGTGCTCCTGCTTTGCGCGTGGGATTAGATGATCGGTGCCATACAGGGTGGAGCCGTTGTCGCGCCAGGGGCCGGGCACATACTGGCCATAGAGGTTAATGCCCATGGCATTGCGGCGTTCCAGATTCCAGGTTCCAGTGGTGAAATCGGAGGAGTTAGGCAGCTGGTAATCATCCCGGCCAGCTACAGCCTTGTCATCATTTACCGGAGTACTGGAAGCCTTACCGTTAGCTCCGTAGGCGACCTCCTCAGTGGCAAAGTAGGCACCGCGAATTACTTTGGTATCGTTGTTGCCCAGCCACTCGAGTATGTTGTAAACCGTATTGGCTCCGTGCGCTACAGTATTGAAGG
This sequence comes from Microbulbifer epialgicus, assembly GCF_041447265.1. NCBI lineage: Bacteria > Pseudomonadati > Pseudomonadota > Gammaproteobacteria > Cellvibrionales > Microbulbiferaceae > Microbulbifer > Microbulbifer epialgicus. The sequence continues at coordinate 79,259 of NZ_JBGMEK010000011.1, read as the reverse complement.
AGTCTTCGACGACTGCCAGTTCCAGGGTATAGCGGGGATCTTTGGCAATCAGCATCAGTGCTACGGCATCGTCAAAGTTATTGAAGTCGCCAATCCAAATAATGGGTTGGGCATCTTCGTTTTTGCTTGCCTGATACAGCTTATTACCGTGGTGGCCACTGTCTGCGTTGCAAGAAGCGAGTGTGGTAAGACTGCCCAGTAGCAAAGCCCCTGCAGAAAACCAGTGTTTTAATTTCATCAGCTCTTCCCTAATCTTCGAGTGGTTTAATCCTGGAACCCAATAGGTCTTCCATGATCTATTCGGTTGCCACTTTTGTAATACTCTTGGTTTATGTATTGAGATATTGCAAAAGAGGTGCCGATTTTTAATCGGCAGCGATACATCCCTGTTGAACCAATTGAAAACTGCCTACATCAATTTCCAATAAATGTCTTTAAATTTCGAGCCAGCTGCTGCTGTAATGGTTCCTTACCTTGAATGCCTAAGTCTGTAAGGCGTGATTTATCCAGTTGGCAATTGTATGGGCGCGGTACAGAAAAATTGGGTTCACTATCTGCACTGATATGATCGGCCCTTAATTCACAGGCTTCGGCAATAATGTGAGCGAGCTCATAGCGGGTGCAGGCGGTATCGCCGCTCCATTGATAAATGCCTTCAAACTTGGTGTTACAGCAAATTTTTAACAGACATTGCTCCAATACTTCTGCTACTTCCTCCACACTGGTGGGAAAGCGAACTGCCCAGTGGTCCAGTGTGACCGGTTTTTGTTCTCTCAGAGTATCCAGAAGGGCAGTAATACCGGATTCCTCCAGATAGGCGACGGGTCCAAACAGCCAGGGCAGTCTTAATACCCAATGGTTAGCGTATTTCAGAACCACTTCCTCTCCGGCTCGCTTGCTGCGGCCATAGAAATTTACAGGATTGGGGGTGTCATCGGAACTGTAGGGTGCCGCTGTTCCATCAAAGACATAGTCGGTGCTGATATACACTAACTGTGCATCGATTTCGCTACATTGTTTTGCCAAAAGCTCTGTGCTGCTGACATTCAGTTGCCAGGCAGTATCTGGGTTTTCGGCACAGCGGTCTGGCCAGCGCTCGGCGGCACAGTGGATTACGACATCGGGCTTAATTTCTTGCAAGCAAGTTTTTACTGCGTCGCTATCAGATAAGTCCAGGTGAATGAGGTTTTCATCTACGCGGGAAAAAGCGGTACCAGCTACGGTAAAAGCCGGGTTGCTGTAAAGTTGTTTAAATACACTGCGGCCTAATAGGCCGGAGGCGCCGGTAATCAGGATTTTCACGGGTTACTTTCCTTTAATCAGGCCAGTGGGAGAAATGTGACCCTTATAGAGCAATTGATGATGCAGGATGGGTGGGCAGGAAGCGGAGAAAGCTTACCTGCTCGAACTGCCCGGCTCGCCAACCCGCATATTTTCTGGAGGTGTGGCCGGGCAGGAGCCAATTACATTTGCTCCATCACTTCAATGCCGAGTAAACCGAGGCCAGTAGCAATAGTGCTGGCGACGAGGTTACACAGTTGAAGGCGGCTGTGCTTCTGCTCTCCGCTGACGCCTTTTTTCAGTACCGGGCAGGCTTCGTAGAAACTCATATAGGCACTGGCCAACTCGTACAAGTAGGTGCAGAGCACGTGCGGAAAGGTATCTTTGGCTACCTGATCCAGTACTTCCCCAAATTGGTTTAGTTTAATGGCCAGGGCGCGCTCTTGATGGCTTTCCAGATTGATGTCGCCCTTGAGTTCGCTCGGCTCAATACCGGCCTTGCGGAAAATACTGCGGACACGGGTATAGGCATACTGCAGGTAGGGGGCTGTGTTGCCTTCAAAGCTGAGCATGGATTCCCAGCTGAAGATGTAATCGTTAGTGCGGGTTTTGCTCAGGTCGGCATACTTTACTGCGCCGATGCCCACCTTGCGCGCGATTTCCGCACAGGTTTTTTCATCTAGCTCAGGGTTTTTCTCGGCTACCAGTTTCTCTGCCCGCTCCACCGCTTCGTCCAGTAGGGCTGCCAGTTTTACGGTACCACCGGTGCGGGTTTTAAAAGGTTTGCCGTCATCGCCCATCATGGTGCCAAAGGCGCAGTGCTCAAGAGAAACGGATTCCGGCAGGAAGCCAGCTTTGCGTGAGGCGACGAAAGCCTGCTGCAGGTGCAGGGATTGACGGGCATCTACTACGTAGAGGATGCGGTCGGCTTTGAGCTGGTTGGCGCGATAGCGGATGGCTGCCAGGTCGGTGGTAGCATACAGGTAACCACCGCCTTTCTTCTGAATAATCATCGGGCTGGGATTGCCCTCTTTGTCAGCCATCTCTTCCAGGAACACTACGATAGCATCTTGGTCTTCTACGGCGATGCCGTTATCCAGCAGTTCTTTAACCAGCACTGGCAAATCGTCGTTGTACTGGCTCTCGGCGTAAACGTCCTCCTGTTTGAGGGTGACATTCAGCTTGGAGTAGATTTCTTCACAGTGGCTGATTGATATATCGATAAACTGCTTCCAAAGCTTCAGGCACTGCTCGTCGCCGCCTTGCAGCTTTACGACGTATTCACGGGCGCGGTCGGCAAAGCCTTCTTCGTCGTCGAAGCGCACTTTGGCTTCGCGGTAGAACACTTCCAGGTCGGCTAAGGCCACCTCTGCATCGCTATCTGCCAGCTTGTCAGACAGGTGAGCCAACAACATACCGAACTGGGTTCCCCAGTCACCCATATGGTTTTGACGGATAACCTTGTGGCCCTGGAACTCCAGCAGACGCGCCAGGGCATCACCAATAATGGTGGTACGCAGGTGGCCCACGTGCATTTCTTTGGCCAGATTGGGGTGGGAGTAGTCGATAACTACGTTCTTCGGCTCTTCAACAGCGGCGATATTCAAACGCTGATCCCCATTCGCGGCCAACAGCTGCTGGCTCAGCCACTGCTCGCTCAGGTGGATATTCATAAAGCCGGGACCGGCGATCTCGACCTTTTCGATCATATCGCCTTTTTCAAGATGTTCCAGGATTTTGCTGGCCAGCTCGCGGGGGTTGGTACCGAGTCGCTTGGCTGCACCCATAGCGCCGTTGGCCTGATAGTCGCCAAATCCGGCTTTTTTCGCAGGTGCCACGATGGGGCCGCATTCTTCGGGGGTACCGGCGGCGAGCATGGCGGCCTGGAATTTATCGGAGAGGAGTTGGCGAATATTCATAGAGGGATATAGCTGTCTTAAATTCGTGGAAACGCCGAATTTTAATGGGCGGTGGCGGCTTTGCAACCAACCTTCGCTATAGAGAGGTTTAAATCTGGATGCAAGTGTCCAGACGGCATGGCGCTCAGTGGTATGATGCCGCCAAATTATGGAGGTACCGTGAGTTCTACCACACTTTATTGGCACGATTATGAAACCTGGGGTACAGACCCGGGGGCTGACAAGCCGGCGCAGTTTGCCGGTATCAGGACTGACGAAGAGCTGAATATCGTCGGCGAGCCGTTGATGATTTACTGCCGCCCCTCAGTGGACTGCCTGCCGCAGCCGATGGCGAGCCTGGTGACTGGAATCAGCCCGCAAAAGGCCCTGGCCAATGGCGTGCCGGAAATAGAATTTATCCAGCGCATCCTCGCCGAGCTGGGTGCGCCCGGCACCTGTGGGGTGGGCTATAACAGTTTGCGTTTTGACGACGAAGTTACCCGCTACACCCTGTATCGCAACCTGTTAGATCCCTATGAGCGCGAGTGGCGCTCCGGCAACAGTCGCTGGGATATTATCGACATGGTGCGCCTCACTTACGCCCTGCGTCCTCAGGGCATCCAATGGCCGACCCGAGAAGACGGTGCGCCGTCCTTTCGCCTGGAAGAGTTGACCGCTGCTAATGGTATTGCCCACGAGGGTGCCCACGATGCCCTGTCGGATGTGCACGCCACGATTGATATGGCGAGACTGATCCGTAAGCAGCAGCCGAAATTATACGATTATGTATTCCGCCTGCGTCGCAAGCAGGAAGCTGCCAAGATGATTGATATGCGCGAGCGTCGCCCGCTGTTGCATATCTCCGGCAAAGTGTCTGCAAATCACGGGCATTTGACCTATGTAATGCCTTTGGCCAGCCATCCAGTTAACCGCAATGCGGTCATTGTTGCCAATCTGGCGATGGACCCCGAACCGTTGCTTAATTTGGATGCGGATACCCTGCGCGAGCGCCTTTACACTGCCCGCGACCAGCTTGGTGAGGGCGAACTGCCTGTGGGCCTGAAGTTGGTGCATTTAAACAAGTGCCCGGTTCTGGCCCCGGCAAATATGCTTGATGACAAGCGCGCCACTGAGTTAGGTATCGACCGCGCAACCTGCGAGGCGAATTGGCAGAAGCTCAAAGATGTTGACCTGACTGAAAAGCTACACAGCGTATTCCTGGATCGGGAGTTTCCCAAGAAGGATGTAGAAGCTGATCTTTACGGTGGTTTCCTCAGTGATGCCGACCGCGATATCTGCCGCGAGCTGCACCGTGGGCTGGCTGCCCGAGGCCCCGAAGCGCTGGCTGGTGAAGTGCCTTTTAGTGACAAACGCCTGCCCGAGTTGTTGTTCCGCATGCGTGCGCGCAACTTTCCTGAGACCCTGTCTGAAGAGGAACATCAGCGTTGGCAGATCTGGTGTTTCCAGCGTTTAACTGACCCTACCGCTGGGGCTTCTATCACGCTCGAAGATTATTTTCGCCAGCTGTCCGATTTACGGGTACAGCACCCGGAGCGGATCTCGCTGATTACCGAGCTGGAAAACTGGGGCGATAGCCTGCTCGCCTAATGTGTCGAATCACGCCGGCGGTTATTCTTCCTCTGGGCTCTGCTGCAGTGCCCAAGTAGAATGCCGCTCGCGAACACCTGGCGCCCACAAGGCGCAACCACTGGAGTAACCATGGACTTTATCGGAGCCAATATTCTGTCCGTCAGCCAGTTCGAGCGTGCCGACATAGAGCGCGTGTTCGATGTGGCCGACGCCATGACCCCTTACGCCAAGCGCGAAAAAGTAACGCGCGTGTTGGAGGGGGCGATTCTCGGCAATATGTTTATGGAGCCGAGCACCCGCACTCGCCTCAGTTTTGGCGCGGCTTTTAACCTTTTGGGCGGTACTGTACGGGAAACTGTTGGAATTACCGCCAGTGCCATGGCAAAGGGGGAGTCCCTCTACGATACGGCGAGAGTACTCTCTGGTTACAGCGATGTGATTTGCATGCGCCATCCACAAGAGGGCTCTGTGGCGGAATTTGCCGCGGCGAGTCGTGTTCCGGTGGTAAATGGTGGTGACGGTGCCAATGAGCACCCCACCCAGGCGCTGCTGGATCTCTATACCATCCGCAAGGAACTGGCCGCCCACGGTCGCACTTTGGACGATTTCCGTATCGCTATGATTGGCGATCTCAAGCACGGGCGCACCGTACATTCGCTATGCAAGCTGTTGTGCCTGTTTGGCAAGGTGCAGGTGGTACTGGTATCTCCGCCGGAGCTGACCATGCCGGAAGGGGTGGTAGAGAAGCTCCGTGCCATAGGGCATGATGTGACGGTCACCGATCAGCTGGAAACCTCTATTACCGATGTGGATATTGTCTATTCCACCCGCATCCAAGAGGAGCGTTTCGCCTCCCAGGAAGAGGCCAATCTTTATCGCGGCCGCTTTCGTCTGAATCGTGAAATTTTTACCCGTAATGCCCAGCCAAATACGGTAATTATGCATCCGCTGCCCAGGGATTCCCGCGCGGAGGCCAATGAGCTGGATACGGACCTAAATGAGCACCCTAGCTTGGCGATTTTCCGCCAGACGGACAATGGTCTGTTGGTGCGTATGGCGTTGTTTGCTCTGTTGTTGGGGGTGGAAAATCAAGTGGACATGTACGCCCGTGAAGTGAACTGGCATAGTCGTCGCAACCCGGTTTAACGCCGATTGGTCCCGTTTTCAGATAGCGCCGCTTTTTTCTGTTAATCTGATTGAGTTGGCCCGGCCAGTATTGATCTATCTGGTCCGGGCGCCTCCGCAATCGCATCAGGGAAAGGTGCATGTTGAATCAGATTTCGCCTGCGGTTTTCTCTCGCAGCGTCGCTTTTCTGGCGCTGTTCTTTTCTGTATTAATTTGCAAAAGTGCTGCGCAAGAAGGCGCTTTTCCCCATGTGGCACTTTTAACTATCGATGGCGCCATTGGCCCGGCTACTACCGATTATTTTAAACGTGCCACAGAGGAAGCGGGAGAGCGGGGTGCAGAATTAATCATTTTGCATATCGACACCCCTGGGGGGCTCGATGCCGCTTCGCGCGATATTATCCAGCATATCCTTTCTTCCCCCATTCCAATTGCAACTTATGTCTACCCATCTGGCGCCCGTGCGGCCAGCGCCGGTACTTATATCCTCTATGCCAGCCAAATAGCAGCCATGGCTCCAGCTACCACCCTTGGCGCCGCTACACCGGTACAAATAGGGGGGCCGCCAGGAACGCCTGCTCCGGGAGGTAAGCCCCAAGAGAATGAAAAAAAAGAGGAAAAAGAAAAGAAGGAAGGTGACGAGGAAAGCGAAGAGGAAAAAGAGGAGAAGCCTCTTTCCGGTACTGCGATGGAACGCAAGGTGGTTAATGATTCGGTCGCATTTATCCGTGGTCTCGCTCAGCGCCATGGGCGCAATGCGGATTGGGCGGAAAAAGCGGTGCGCGAAGCGGCAACCCTGACGGCTTCGGAAGCGCTTGAAATGAATGTGGTGGATATTGTTGCCAAAAATGATCAAGACCTGTTAAAGCAGATTGCGGGGCGCAAGGTTTCTCTCGACTCCGGCGAGATCACAATATCACCAGAAATTGCGCAACTACCCATAGAAAATTATGAGCCGGATTGGCGCAATGAACTACTGGCGCTGATTACCAACCCGCAGGTCGCCTATATTCTTCTGCTTATCGGTATTTACGGCTTGATATTTGAAGGCTATAGCCCCGGTGCCTTTGTACCGGGGATTGTCGGAGTTATCTGCTTGTTATTGGCATTTTACGCATTACAAGTTCTGCCAATTAATTATGCAGGTTTGGCACTTATTATTGTTGGCGCGCTGCTGATTGTGGCGGAAGTATTTATGCCTAGTTTTGGCGCCTTGGGTATCGGTGGAATTATTGCGTTGGTTATTGGCTCGGTAATGCTGATTGATACCGATGTGCCCGGCATGCAGGTATCAAGAAAATTAATCGGTGCAATTGCCGGGGTGAGTGGACTCTTTTTATTGACGTTTTTCCTGGCCTTGGGGCGAAGCTTGCGTACACCGCGGGTACCTGCGGATCAGGCTCTCGTGGGGCGCTCCGCGGTAGTCAGCGATGTTACAGAAACGGAGGTGCTGGTGCACCTCGATGGCGAAATCTGGAAAGCCCAGTGTGAGACACCATTGGAGCCAGGGCAACGTGTGCGGGTAATCGCACAGCATGGTTTACTTTTATATGTAGAGCCAGGTTAAGTTTTTGAAAACTATTAACCTGTGGGCGTAATTAGCACGCTTGCAGATTTCAGGCGGTGAGACAGGGAGAAAGGAAAATGGTCAGTTATTTTATTGGTCTGCTAGTGCTCGCGGTGGTACTGCTGTTGATGTATGCCATTCGTATCCTACGGGAATATGAGCGCGCGGTGGTATTTTTTCTTGGACGTTTCCAAACCGTTAAGGGCCCCGGCCTGATCATTATTATCCCTATCATCCAGACCATGGAGCGTGTGGATTTGCGCACCGTGGTCATGGATGTACCTACACAGGATGTTATCAGTCGCGATAATGTTTCGGTAAAAGTAAATGCGGTGGTTTACTACCGTGTAATCAATCCACAATCTGCAATTATCAATGTAGAGTTTTATCACGAAGCAGTAAGCCAGTTATCCCAGACCACCCTTCGCTCTGTACTAGGTAAACACGAACTGGATGAGATGCTTTCCGAACGCGATAAGCTTAATGTGGATATACAAAATATTTTGGATGAGCAAACGGATGCCTGGGGTGTGAAGGTAACCAATGTCGAGATTAAACATATTGATCTCGATGAGAGCATGGTTCGAGCGATAGCCCAGCAGGCCGAAGCTGAGCGGGCGCGGCGCGCCAAGGTTATTCACGCAGAGGGTGAAGCCCAGGCGGCCTTGAAGCTCACTGAGGCGGCTGATCAACTTTCCAAAAATGCAAATGCAATTACCTTGCGTTATATGCAAACTATGATTGATATTGCCGGGGCCAATAACAGCTCAACATTAGTATTTCCGTTGCCGCTTGATTTGATTGAGCCACTACTTAAACGAGGTTCTGAGGCCAGTAGCTCATAGATCCAGGGCAATCTAATAGCAGATTTTGACTTATTTAATACAATCAAGTACTACTGGATCAGAAGGAAAGAATACACTGCACTCGAGACGCGCTGTGAATACATCCTTGTAAGCTCGTAATTGGCATCCATGCCTCATACGGTCCCGAGCGCAGTGTATTCTTTCCTTCCCTCTTTTTAGTAGGTGTAATCAGAATAATAGAATTAGCGGGAAAAGATTAAAGGTAAGATAAAAAGGCCGCATTGGAGCTGCAGCCTTTTATTGTGTAAAAATTTCCTTTGATAGACTTTTTACAGTAACTTTTTCATCAGGGCACGAGTTGAGCTATCCCAATCGTTTGGTACTTCACCGTCAGCCGCTTGATAGATTTTTGAACTTAGCTGTTTGCCCAGTTCCACGCCCCATTGGTCGAAGGGATTGATACCGAGCAGGCAGCCGCCTGCATAGACTTTATGTTCGTACAGCGCCAGCAGGGCACCGAGATGATGCGGGTCGAGTTTACCCAATATTAGCGTATTACTTGGGCGGTTACCCGGGACCACTTTGTGTGGGGCCAGTGTATGGGCTTCGCGGTGGGTATAACCGGCTTTTTCCAGTTCCTGGCGCGCTTCGTGTAGGGACTTACCGCGCAACAGGGCCTGGCTCTGGCTAATGCAGCATGCCAGTAGCCAGCGGTGCTGTTCGTGTAACTCAGAAGTGGGTTCTTTCACCGCAATAAAATCTGCAGGGATCAGGTCGGTGCCCTGGTGCAGCAGTTGGTGGAAAGAGTGCTGGCCGTTGGTACCCTCGGTACCCCAGATCACACTGCCGCTGGGATAGCCCAGTGCCTGGCCGTCTTTATCTACGCTTTTACCCAGGCTTTCCATATCCAACTGCTGTAACCAAGCCGGGAATTTTGCCAGGCGCTGAGCGTAGGGCAGAACCACTTGGCTGCCGGTATTCCAGCATTGTCGATACCAGAATTGAATAAGGGCCATAATCACCGGCAGGTTTTTCTGAAGGGGGGCGTTAGCGAAGTGCTGGTCCATAGAGTGAGCGCCTTGCAGCAGTTGCTCATATACATCGTAACCGCAAGCTAACACAATCGGCAGGCCGATGGCGGACCACAGTGAGTAGCGACCACCCACCCAATCCCACATGGGAAATATATTTTCCGGAGCAATACCGAAGTCCTGTGTCGCAACAATATTGCTGCTCACAGCAACGAAATGCTGAGCAAGCTGTTTTTCATTGCAGCCGGCAGCTAGCATCCAGCGGCGTGCGGAAAGTGCGTTTTCCCGCGTTTCCAAGGTGGAGAAAGATTTGGAAGCGATAATAAACAGGGTCTCTTCCGGGTCCAGGTTTTTGAGGGTGTCATTTAAGTCAGCACCGTCAATATTCGCTACAAAATGTACACGAACTCCTTTCTTGTGCCAGGGGCTCAGAGTCTCCACCACCATGCGCGGGCCGAGATCGGATCCTCCAATGCCGATATTGACAATATGGCGAATGGGCTTATTACTGAAGCCCAGCCAGCTTTGGTTATGAATAGTTTCGGCAAACCGCTTTATCTGCGTGCGACAGTCTGCCACCGCATGTTCGTGATCGGTTTGTGGCTTACCTTGAAAACGCAGGGCGGTATGAAGCGCTGGGCGATGCTCGGTATTATTGACATTGGCACCACTCAGCAGGGCGGAGATCTGTTCACTTAGGCCCTGGTCTTCGGCATAGCCGAGCAATAACTGCAAAGTGTCCTGACGCAGATGGTTCTTGCTGTAGTCCAGGTAGATACCCGCTGCTTCTAAGCTGAAATTTTCTGCGCGCTGTGTATCGGTGGCGAATAGTTCACGCAGGGACCATTTGTGTTTTTCGAAATGGGATTGCAATTGGTGGATGGCCGAGGCGCGACTCAATGTCAGAGTTTCACTTGTCATGGTAATTGATGGTTAATTCTCTTGTGAGCAGTTTCTTATTGCGAATGTCACACAAGCTTATAATGCTTGGTTTACAAAGGCTGGTAATGCTAACGCATCCCATGCGCCGGGCTGGCGTCTGAAACGTTACAGTGTATTACAGAAGATGGTTTTCGGTAAGAATGGAATACTCAAAAGACAAATGCCGCTCGTGAAAGCGGCATTTGGTGGTGATTCATACTAAATAAAGCTTTTAAGAATAGGTGTCTGTCAGCTCCGATTGGGTTAAAACCTCATTTAGTATGAATCACCACGCTGGTTCTGCTCGAAAGTGATTTTACTTCACCACTCTCATGCAGCGTACTCTATCCGAGGCCATCCAGCAGTCAGCATCTGCGGGGCAGGCCATTGAAAGAGGAATTTGTTCAGCGCCGGGTGGGCAGTAAGCTGGAGGTGCCGGAGGGCTACAGCAACCTGCAAGAACCAGTGCACTGATAATTCCGATTAAGTACTTGGCTGGAGTGAAATTCATCCCCTAACTCCTTTCCGTTGATGTAGACATTAGCATAGCCAATAAAACGTCACCTGTTGGTCAGCTTTGTAAATTGCGCTCTACAAAGATACCGCCTAGTTGAGTGTAATAGGCGCAGGGATTAAATAACTGCCAGCGGGAAAGTCTGGAAAGAAACTGTGCCAATTTATTGCATTTTTAGACTGTAAAAGCCGGTGTTTTTTTATTCTTTTCTATTTTACGTTGCCTTGTGGGTTTAAAAGAGTGTTTATCTTGGTTGCGTATAATTTTGTTGCTCTGAGTTAGCTGCTAAAAGAGGTTTGGAGTAGTGGTTAATTTTAGATGGTTCTGGATTTGGTTGAGATTAAATTAAAAATTTTGGCGGATAAAAAATAATTGAGGCGTTTCGATTGGGAAAAGCCTTTTGCAATACGGAATTTATTTGTTGTAGGTGAACTTCTTTCAGGTCCGAGTCACGGTTATTTTCGGATAGCTTGGGTGTCTATGGCTGGTGGCGGCTTCGGGCCTATAAAGCCGCCACCATTTTTTTAATGGATGGGCCTTGGGCCGTGCAGGAAAGTACCGAAGGCCCGGGCCAGAACCTCCTCACGTTGCGGATCACGTAAAGCTTCCAGCAGGGATGCTCGTATTTGCGGTATAAACATCAAGTCGGAAAGCAGCAAATTAAAAGTATCCTGGTTCCTGGTGCGCGCCAGCGCGTTAAGCCAAAGCTTGGCCAGTTTGCGGTCTTCCAGGTCGAGAGCGCAGCGGCTGCCAATTGCGGTGAGCAGTTCGGTACTCTGTGCTGTAGCGGGTGAAAGCAGTAGCTGTTGTAGGAATGCCTGGCGCAAACCCTTGGCTGGCGAGTAGGAGATACCCCGTATGGTGGCGGCTATCACACCATAGTCTGGGGAGTCACCGGCAAGTGTTGTACCGGCTCGGGCAGTGATGGCTTCAACCAACTGATGATTGGTTGGTTCGTTTTCCAGGCATTGGCACAGATTGATAAAAACGGGCGCCGCTACCTGGGCGATTTGGCGCAGAAGTAATGCTTTTTCGCTTTCCCAGCGAGCTGTCAGGTCAGCGATACCTTGAAGTGCCAGATTGTCCCAGCGGGATTCCTGTGGCGCACGGAAGTAGTTGAGCACGGCTTCATAATGTGTGCTTGCTGGGCGCTTTAGCAGTAAACCGGTATGGGCGTGAAATGCTGCCTGACGTTCGGTGGAAGGTGTATAAATTAGGCCACTTTGCTGCAGCAGATGGTCCAGCTGTAGTGCAGATTCTGTGGCTGGCCCCTGCTGAAGTTCTTGTGCCAGTGCGCGCAACAAGCCATCCCTTGCCTGCAGTTGTAATTTGCCTTGCTCATCGAGAGGAAAGCGCAGGAACCAAACTGCCGGCTCGCCGCCCTCGGCAGGTTGCAGCAAAAGTCCAGTCCAGGCCTGGCGCAGGTAGGGATGGGGCCAGGGCTTTTGCCCCGCCTCAAAGGCCTCGGCTGTGGACTTGGGCACAGATTGCAGACGCCGGCCCAGATCGAACCAGCGCAGTTTAAAGTTAGCCTCTTCGATTAGAGTGCTCAGGGTACCGCTTTCACTCATGGGGGGTTCTTGTATCTCTCCTTAGGATGCCGTCGCCGCTACTGAGATCGGCTTCTGCTTGAAGTGCAGCCAACCGTAGGCAATGGCCAGCAGTGGACACAGAATGTTGAAAAGCGCGTAGGGCAGGTATTCAATAGTTTGGATGCTGAGGGTTGCAGCCATAAAGGCCCCGCAAGTATTCCAGGGAATCAGGACCGAGGTAATGGTACCTGAGTCTTCCAGGGTGCGGGAGAGGTTAAGGCCATGTAGGCCCTTTTCCTTAAATGCCTCGCGGAACATACGGCCGGGGATGATGATGGCCATATACTGATCGCCGGCAGCGGCGTTCATGCCGAAACAGGTCAGCACGGTAGAGGTTACCAGCCCGCCCACAGTCTTGATGCGGGACAGGGTCCAATTCACGAGTACCTGAAGGAAGCCGGCCCGTTCCATGGCGCCACCGAAGGCCATAGCGGAGGTGATCAGCCACACGGTATTGAGCATGCTACTCATACCCCCTTTGGACAGCAGTGAGGCCACATTCTCATTGGTGGAAGTGGACTTGTAACCGTCGAACAGGCTATACCAGGCACCTTTCAGGGCAGCCATAAAGTCTTCTCCGCCACCCAGGCGGCGAGCGGTTTCCGACTCGAAGATTAGGGCGATAACACAGCCAACCAGGGAGCCGATAATCAGTGTGGGGTAGGCGGGCACCTTGCGCCAAGCCATGGCCAGCAACAGGATCAGTGGCAGCAGGCTGACCATAGAAATATTAAATTCACTTTTCAGCGCGGCCAGCAATTCTTCAATATCTGAGGCGGAGGCGCTGCTGGCTTCAGATGTAAAGCCGAGAAAAGAGAAGGCAATGAGAGCGATCACGAATGCAGGGATCGCGGTGGACATCATATGGCGGATATGCTGAAACAGATCGTTGGAAGTTACCGCTGCGGCCACGTTGGTGGTGTCGGAGAGCGGAGACATCTTGTCACCAAAATAGGCGCCTGAAATCACTGCGCCGGCAGTGACTTCCAGAGACAGTCCCAGAGCACCGGCTATGCCCATCAGTGCCACACCCAGAGTACCGGCAGTAGTCCAGCTTGAACCGATACTGAGGCCCACCACGGCACAGATAATACAGCTGGCGGCATAGAACCACTGAGGCGAGAGTATCTGTACGCCGTAATAGATCATTGAGGGGACTGTGCCAGCCAGGATCCAACTACCTATAAGGGCGCCTACCGCCAGCAGGATCAGGATGGCGCCGAATACCAGGCCGATGCCGTGTAGCATGCCGCCTTCCATATCGCTCCAACTGTGGCCATTTTTCATCCCCATCAGAGCGACTACGCAGGCGCACAACAGCAGCGCAATCTGGTTGGGGCCGTACGAGGAATCGGCACCGTAGAAATAGACGGATAGGGACAACAGGGCGATCAAAATCCCGAGGGGGATCAGCGCATCCAGCAGGCTGGGCGTGCGCGCTTCAGAATTGGGGCTGGCTTGAGACAAGGTGAACTCCTGCTTGACTGCGTGGCTAGTGCCGTAATCGTTATCGTTGTTTTTGCCGTCGGCGACGGTAGATCTTCCTATTCTCTCGGCTTGGAGCGGTGAAGTCTACTTTGAATGGCGACTGGAGAGGGAGGACCCTTCTGCTGACTGAGGCGTCAATGCGGTATTTCAATGTTTCGGTCAAACATCCAAAAGAGCGAGGTGCTAGCAGTTCTGCGAGGCTTCCGGTATGTTCTGCGCCAACTTTTATCCCGGTCACCCCGTGGCCGCAATATAAATGAGCTTGGGCCACCAGTAGTAGGCCCGGCAGGTAGTGATTTCATGAGAGCTAGTGAGTTAGACCCCGCTCAATTTGAGGATATTCGCCCCTATCGCGACGATGAGGTACGCCCTGTTCTGGATAGGTTGATTGCCGACCCGGAAATGTCCCATGCCGCTGCGCATTTCCTCCTTCCCAAACTGGCGCGACTCGAGGGCCCACTGGCCTGGTTGGTGCGCCAGTTCCTGCGTTTTGAGTTTCGCAATGTACACAATGTACGTGGTGTGCAGGACATTGTGGAAAAGTATATTGACAAGGTGGTGAACCGTACCACGTCAGGCCTGACCATCTCAGGACTTGGCACTCTACCAAGAGATCGAGCCTGCCTGTTTGTGAGTAATCATCGGGATATCGCCATGGACCCGGCCTTCGCTATTGTGGCTATGTATAAAGAAGGGCACGAAACTTCCCGTATTGCCATTGGCGATAACCTGCTGAGCAAGCAGTTTGCCAGCGATATTATGAAGCTCAACAAGTGCTTTACGGTGAAGCGCAGCTCCGGCAGTCGCCGCGAGAAGTTGGCGGCTGCGAGCCAGCTGTCCAACTATATCTATTACTCTATTGTCCATGAAAACGAGCATGTGTGGATTGCACAGCGCTCCGGTCGTGCCAAAGATGGTATGGATCGCACTAATCCCGCACTTGCGGCTATGTTCGCGATGACGAAGGACAAGGAGACACCCTTTGCCGACTTCTGGAGAAAGCTGCATATAGTGCCGCTGTCTATTTCCTACGAGTGGGACCCTTGTGATGGCCAGAAGGCCAAAGAACTCTATGTCACCGAGCATCGGGAAGAGTACAAAAAGGCCAAAAATGAAGATCTTGCCTCGATCGGCAAGGGGGTTATTGGTCATAAGGGGCGTGTGCATACTGCCTTTGGTGCGCCAATTGAGGGTGACTTTCACGATGTAAATAGCCTTGCCGAGGAGATCGATCGGCAGATCGTCGGCAACTACACCCTGCACCCCACCAATTTGATCGCCTATGAGATGATTTATGGGGGTGTGTCCGGCCTGCCGGTGGGCTATCCGTCCAAGCCTTGGGAGTCGGGGGAGCACGAGGAAACCCGGGAAAAGTTTAAGGCACGTATGGCGAAAATTGATGAGCGCTGGCGCGACAAAGCTATCCAGGCTTATGCCAACCCGGTGGTATCCCGCCTTGCATATGAATGATCGTTACCGGGGTGCTGGTGGGGAGGTGGCGCTTAGTGGATAATAGCGCCCCCTGCGCCATACACTAGCGAATAGATTTCACGCCCCGTGCTCAACGACAAACACAAAAGCGCTATCCAGACCGCTTACAGCCAATTCCTGTCCAGCCGTGGGCTTAAAGCCCGTTATGGGCAGAAACTGATGGTGGCGGCAATCGCCCGCACACTCGGCGCTATTACTCAAAATACTACTGGCGAGCGCGATGCAGAAAAGAGCGACGGTGGGCATATCTGTGTAGTGGAAGCAGGTACCGGTACCGGCAAGACAGTGTCCTACCTACTTGCTGCTATCCCCCTGGCCCAGGCCCAGGACAAGACCCTGGTAATCTCTACCGCGACTGTGGCGCTGCAGGAGCAGATTATCCACAAGGACTTGCCAGAGGTGGCGCGCCACAGCGGACTCAAGTTTGAGTTCACTCTGGCCAAGGGGCGCGGTCGCTACCTGTGTCTATCCAAGTTGGATCAGTTGCTCTCCAGTTTCTCAGCCAGCGGCACCGGCATTTCACTTGGGCTCTACGAGGATGAATTACCCCAGGTGGAAGCGGAAAGTGTCGCTCTTTATCAGAAAATGACCGACAGTCTGGCTGCCGGCCATTGGGATGGGGATCGAGATAACTGGCCGGACACTATTGAGGCCGAGGACTGGGGTCGGGTAACCACGGACCACCGCCAGTGTAGCGGCCGCCGCTGCCCTCATGTAACTAATTGCAGCTTTTTCCGCGCGCGCGAAAGTCTGGGTAAGACCCAGGTAATTGTCGCCAATCACGACTTGCTGCTGGCGGACCTGGCTCTGGGAGGTGGTGCCATCTTGCCACCGCCGGAGGAGACCATTTACGTCCTTGATGAGGCCCACCACCTGCCGGATAAGGCCCTTAATCATTTTTCCCACCATAGCCGTGTCGGTGCCTCCACCAGTTGGCTGGACCAGGCCAATAAGGCCATAGGGCAGATGCTGGGGGAGATTGGTGATGGCGCGGAGCTGGACCGCTGCGGCGAACAGCTGCCGGCGGTACTCACTTCTGCCAAGCAGGGTCTAGAGCAGATGTGGCCCCTGATTGAGGAGCTGTGCGAATTTGAGGACGAGCGCGGCAATACCACTCGCCACCGCTTTGAGGGTGGGGTAGTCCCCGAAGTCATGTCACAGCTGGCGGAAAAACTACGTGAGGACTTCGACGAACTGGAGAGCTTGTTCAACAAGATGTTGCAAACGGCTCAGCGTATGTTGGAAGACGTCCACTCACCGGTCCCGATCGTCGATCTGGAGCGCTGGTATCCACAGCTGGGTAGTTGGCATGGTCGAGCTGAGGCAAATCTGCTGCTGTGGGCTAACTATGCCCGCGCCGATGCCGATGGTGCTATGCCGCAGGCGCGTTGGGTCACTTTGGTAGACTGGGGCGGTTCAACAGACTTCGAAGTGTGCAGTTCCCCGATATTGGCTGGTCAAACCCTGGAGTACAGCCTGTGGCGACGCTGCTACGGTGCGGTGCTAACCTCGGCCACACTGACCGCGCTGGGCAAATTCGACCGCCTGCGCATGCGCGCCGGAACCCCTGAAAATGCCAGCTACCAAGTAGTGCCGAGTCCATTCGATTTTTCTCGCGCCACCTTGCAGGTGCCTGCCCAGGCTGTGGATGCGGGCAACGCTGAACGTCATACTGACGCGGTTATCGATGCCCTGCCGGAATTGCTCAAGGGAAGGGGTGGCTCCCTGGTGCTGTTTTCCTCCCGCAGGCAGATGGAAACCGTCTACGAGGCGCTGCCCGGCACTTGGCGTAACCGCATCCTGATGCAGGGGCAGCAATCCCGTCAGCAGTTACTGGATCATCATCGTGAGATTGTTGACGGTGGTGGCAACAGTGTGTTGTTCGGGCTTGCCAGTTTTGCTGAGGGGCTGGACCTGCCGGGAGATTACTGCCGGCATGTGGTGATTGCCAAACTGCCGTTCTCGGTGCCGGATGACCCCATTGAGGCGGCCTTGGCAGAGTGGATTGAGGCCAAGGGTGGCAATCCATTTATGCAGATCACCGTGCCGGACGCAGCCTTGAAACTGGTACAGGCCTGCGGGCGCCTGCTGCGTGCGGAAGGGGATAGTGGCACTGTGACCCTGCTGGATCGGCGGGTTGTTACTCGGCGATATGGCCAAGCGATACTCAACTCTCTGCCACCGTTTACCCGTCATATTGAATAGTATTTTTAATACTGCTCCGGCTTTCGCCAACAGTCCGAGTGTGTTCGCCAGGAGCAAAGGAATCTTACCGCTGTTCGAGAAGAGCAGTTGCAGGGGCTGGATTTATGCAAGCTATATACTCTGAAATTGCCGATCAACTGTTACTGCTCGAAGCGGAATTGCGCCGTATGGCGCTTTGGCAGGAGGAAGTCCCGCCCGCGGAGGCCTTGGCTAGCACAGAGCCCTTCTGCGTGGATACCCTGACCCTACCGCAGTGGTTGCAATTTATATTTCTGCCGCGAATGCGGCTGATGATCGAACAGGAGATGCCACTGCCTCGTGAGTGCGGTATTGCCCCAATTGCACAAGAATTTTTCAAAAATAGCGGCGATGCAGCTGCCTTAGTGGCAATCCTGGAAGCTGTTGACCAGCGCCTGCAGCGCGGCTGATGGCCTTCTACAAAGGTGCCTCTTTGCCTACCTATTTTCTGAGGGCGCTGCCTGTCTGTTGCCCTATTTCGGATTATAAAGATCTGGCGCCTGTCACATTGTGGCGCTTGCATAGGCCGACTATAGGGACATCCCTGTTCACCGGCCTCTTTCATAGGCTAATATCGACTTCTTCTTGGGCCGGGGAAGAAAGTCCCCCGCCTGCTACCGTGAGTGCTGCAGAGGCAGCGCGGTCGGATTGAAATGCTATGGGGCTAGAGGTAATCGTTAGGATGCAGAAATTTTCCCTTCTGTGGTTATTGGTGGCGGCCCAGCTATTGGTGGGCTGCCAATCGCTGTTGTATCCCGGTCAGGAGCGTCCTCAGTCGGCGCCTGTGGGGGCAGAGCCGACGGCGCCACAGATAGAGGCGACCCAGTGCCCAGAGCCCGTGGAAGTGATCTGTGCTGAGCCGGAAGTCAGGGTTGTTGAAAAGGTTATCGAACGAAGCGTGGAAAAAGTAGTCGAAGTGCCCGTTGCCAAGGACAAGTTGGTGCTCGGAGCTGTGGAGAGAGTTTCCATTGAGCCTTCTGGCCTGGTAATAGAATCCATTGTTGATACAGGTTCACCGACTTCCACCCTGCGTGCCCAAGCGTTGACCCGCTTCGAGCGCGATGGCGAAGACTGGATTCGAATCCAGCTGGCCAAGCGGGAAGGTGATGGCGAGGCCAACTCCGTTTCTGTGGAACTGCCGATCAAGCGGCATATCCGCGCGACACGGCTCGGCTTTCCAAGCCAGCGCCGTCCGGTAGTGGAAATGAACTTGACCGTCGGGGATATCACCCACATGGTCGAGGTCAGCCTGACAGACGAGGGCGGCACTGATGTTTTGATGCTGCTGGGACGCAATTTCCTCAAAGATGCCGCGGTGGTCGATGTGAGCCGTCGCAATGTCCAGGGCCCACCCCGCATGTCCGGGGGAAAATAGGCCAGTTAGAAAGTTAGGTTCCGGTTGGAACCATAGATTTACGGGGAATGGCGAATGTCGCCGCGCGTTCAAGTTTATGTAATTGCGGCACTGCTCGCACTGATTGGGGCGGGTCTTACCGCTTACAAGCATTTTGAATTGGGTTTTCCACTGTTGCCGGGTGAATACCGCACTGTCTGGACCATTGAAGCCAAGGTAGGGTTCGATGCGGAAGGAGGGCCGGTCAAAGCAGCCCTGACCCTGCCACGAGAGCAGCGCAATATGGAAATCTTGGGAGAGACCTTCAGCTCTTCCGGTTTTGGTTTCTATATTGCCCGGGAAAACGACGAGTACCGGGCTATCTGGACGCGTCGCTCGGCCGAGGGACCCCAGTCCCTGTTCTACCAACTGGATGTATACCAGACCCCCGGCGCTGCGCTGGAGCAGCCTCTTGATTTAAGTACCGAAGTACAAAAGCCCTTCCTCGGTGCGCGTGAACAGGAAGCCGTGCGCTTGGCAATCAATTCTCTGGTAAAGCAGGCCCGCGAGCGCTCCTCCGATGTGGAGTCCTTCACCACTCAATTGCTGTTTGAATTGAATGATGATGGCAACCAGGATCGCAACCTGGTATTTCGCCATTATGCTGATAGTTCGCTGGTGGATGTTGCCCTGCTGATGCTTGCCACCGCCGATATTCCCGCTCACCGAATTCGCGGCCTCTACTTAGAAGATGACCGCCGCCGCTTGACTCCCGAGGATTTGCTCGAGGTATATGACGGTGAGCGCTGGATTGTCTTTGAGCCCTCCAGTGGTATGCCTGGAATACCGGAGAATTTCTTTATCTGGCAGCGCGGCGGCAAGAGCCTTCTGGACCTGGAGGGTGGTCGTAATTCCCAAGTGACTTTCTCGGTGATTGCCAACGATGTGCCCGCCCGGGATGTCTCTATGCGCAGTACCACCCAGGATAAAGAGGCCCTGGTAGATTTCTCTATCTATAGCCTGCCTATCGAACAGCAGAGCATTTTCAAGTTAATCCTGCTGGTACCTGTGGGTGCTCTGGTAGTGGTGTTGTTGCGGGTATTTGTGGGATTGCGCACCTCCGGTACCTTTATGCCGGTACTGTTAGCAATTGCCTTTATTGAAACCCAGCTGCTGACCGGACTCGCAATCTTTACCCTGATCCTAATCCTGGGGCTATGGGTGCGCTTCTATTTAAGTCGGCTCAACTTGTTGTTGGTGTCGAGGATCGCTGCGGTGGTGGTTACGGTGGTGCTCATTATGGGGGTGATCAGCGTGGTCAGCTACAAGCTCGGTATAGAGCAGGCGCTGACGGTGACTTTCTTCCCCATGATTATCCTGGCCTGGACCATCGAGCGCATGTCGATTGTATGGGAGGAAGATGGCCCCTACGAGGTCATTGTACAGGCTGGCGGAAGTTTGCTGGTGGCGGTGCTGGCTTGGTGGGTGATGACCAACCGTTATGTGGAGCACTGGACTTTTAACTTCCCCGAACTGCTGCTGGTGTTACTGGGCTTTATCCTGATTGTCGGCAACTACACAGGTTATCGCCTCAGTGAGCTGATGCGTTTCCGGCCACTGGTCAGGTAGGAGGTTGATGTGCTCCATTTTTCTTTCAAACATCTGATCAACAAAGTGCGCGGCGGCGTGGTTTCGCCGCTGACTTTAAGCGGCATCGGCGTGCTAGGCATGAATGCGCGCAATATTAATTACATTGCGCGCTACAACGACCGTGAAAAATTTCCCATTGTCGATGACAAGCTAAATACCAAGCGCGCGGCCAAACGTGCGGGTATTCCGGTGCCGGAATTAATTGAGGCCTTCGAAGCTCCGGCCAGCCGCAAGCGTGTGATGGAGGTGATTGATCCACTTTGGAAGTTTGTTATCAAGCCGGCGAGGGGATCGGGTGGCAAGGGTATCCTGGTGATTGCGGGGCGCGATGGCGACAAGTACAAAAAAATTTCCGGATCGGATATCGAGGCGCTGGATATTCTACGCCATGTCAACAATATCCATAGCGGCCTCTACAGCCTTGGCGGTAAACCCGACCGCGTGATGGTGGAGGCCTTGGTGGACTTCGATCCAGTCTTCCAGAATTACTCCTTTGAAGGGGTGCCGGATATCCGGGTAATTGTGTTCCGCGGCTTTCCGGTGATGGCGATGCTTCGCTGCTCCACCCATGACTCTGACGGCAAGGCGAATTTGCACCAGGGTGCAGTGGGTGTGGGGGTTGACTTGGCTACGGGTAAAAGTTGCCATGCGGTACAGCGAGGGCTGCGTATTAACCGTCACCCGGATACCGAGGTTCACTTTGACAAACTCAAAGTGCCGGGCTGGTATGACCTGGTGCGTCTGGCGGCAAGCTGTTACGAGATGACCGGCCTCGGCTACCTGGGCTGCGATATTGTCCTGGATCGGGAGCGAGGTCCACTGTTGTTGGAAGCTAATGCGCGTCCTGGCCTGGCGATCCAGGTGGCCAATGGTGTGGGCTTGCGTAACCGTTTGCGGTTTATCGAGGGGCTGGACGAGGAAACGCTCGAAAAAAATGTGGATGAGCGAGTGGCATTTTCCATGCGGGAGTTTGCCGCAGACAAAGCGCTATAAATGATCTGCTTGGCTCTGTGTCATCATCGTGCGCAGGCGCTTGCTTAGCATTTTTAGGCAGTATTACAGCGCTTTAATTTGTCAAATGGCCTGTGATCGGCATATCCCTGTTACCTAAATTGAACACCGGTTTTTTTTGAATCTGAACCGCTGCAGTTTTTTGTAGGTGGCGTGCAGGACTTATTTATCTCAGTGTTGTTGTTGAGCACTTTCACATTAGGGAACCCTGCTAATACAAGTGGGCCCCAAAATTACGATACCCCCTCGGTTATGTTGCAGCCATCAGGACTGTGCGCATTTAAGATAGGTGGCTTCAAACGTATTACCTAGCCCACTCATATAGTGTTCGTCAGTTAATCTACAGGGGCTTCCCGGGTAGAAGCTACCTACTTAAGAAAGCTGTGGTTAAAAACTGTCCGCCTGAAATAGTCATTCCATGCTTATCGAATTTATTAAGGCTCCACTACTTATGCATTATGTTGGTGCGAAAGTTGAGATTGGGGACACTTGTTGGTTCATGTTTGTCAGGATAGTAATTCAGGGATAGTGTGAGGGGGCAGTGATATCGCTGGAAAAAAAGTTGGCATAACAGTTGCTTTACTGAATAGTGCGGGACGCATGACCCGCGCTTCGGGAAGGATGCATGGGGTTATGGCAAACCGTTTCCACTAAGAACTTCCCGTTTTCTCTCATCATCGCTGATTATGGCCCCGCTTTGCGGGGCCTTTTTTATTCTTCAATTTTGTTTTCCTTGCAGCAATTTTTTATCTGTGTGCGCTCCTGTAGAATTCCGAAGGATATTCATACCTGGTGGATAGATGCCATTTTCACTAGTCGGTATAAATAACCCAGTTCTTCCGCAAGCGAATTCCAATAGATCGAGTGCAGTGTGTCCGAGCCACAAGTTCCAGACCAACCCCTTTCCCCTTTCCAGCTGGCGACTTCTGATGAGTTGCACACCCTGAGTGCGGCCCAGCTGGTGCGACAGGTCGTTCACTTACAGGGCCTGTTACAGGATGTCGATTACGGGCTGTGGGAGTGGCACCTGAAGACTGATATGCAACGTGCCCGTGGAGACATATGGAACCTGTTTGCCAATAGTGCCCTGCAGGCACTGAAATCTCTTTGGACCGGTACTGAACTGAGCCAGGTACACACCGATGAACGCGATCGTATTTTTGCCCTGCGCCAGAGGATGAGTAACGTCGGTGGTTTTTTTGATACCACCTTTCGTGCTTACGATATGGCCGGTCAGTTACGGTGGTTACGAGTGTGGGGACGTACGGTAACAACTGGTGACACTAGAGAAGTGATAGCGATTGGTAGCTGTGCCGATTATAGCGAGGCCATGTCCCAACGTTACCTGTCGAACCTGCCGGGTGAGCGCCCGCTGCAGGCGCTTTCAGGCATTGGCGACGGCCTGTGGGAATGGGATTTACGTGCAGATGAGATGGTTCTCGACGATGCCTGCTGGGGCATCCTGGGTTATGAGGTAAGTCCGATTCGGAGTATCGGCCGTTCAGCCGCAGCCCAATGGAAAGCCCGGATTCTCTCTGAGGATTTTCCTCGGGTGGAACAGGCCATGCT
Source organism: Microbulbifer epialgicus (assembly GCF_041447265.1). Taxonomy (NCBI): domain Bacteria; kingdom Pseudomonadati; phylum Pseudomonadota; class Gammaproteobacteria; order Cellvibrionales; family Microbulbiferaceae; genus Microbulbifer; species Microbulbifer epialgicus. Next base: position 56,168 of record NZ_JBGMEK010000011.1, on the reverse strand, counting down.
GGATCAAATATGGGATCGCCTGCCCCTGGACGTGGAATTTCGCTTGTGGCGCTCCGATGGTAGCGTGGTCTGGGTGCGCTGCCGGGGTAAATCCCAGCTCAATAGCCGCGGCCAGCCAGTTCGGGTGTTAGGGACTTTGCAGGACGTGAGCGGCAGCCGGGAAAATTTGTCGAGGGTTGAGCGGGAGCTGCAGCAACAGCGTGAGGAAAATGCGCACCGCGCCGATCTTCTCTTCAGCCTTAGCCATGAACTGCGCACTCCCCTCAATGCGATATTGGGTTATAGCCAGATGGTGGAGTTGGATCAAAGCCTCAGCTCCGGCCAGCGTCAGAGACTGGGAGAAATCCGCCGCGCTGGTCAGCACCTGTTACATCTGGTTGGGGATGTACTCGAACTGGCCCGTATTGACAGTCGGCGTCTCGGCCCCTCAATGGAATCGATTCGTCCGGCAGAGCTAGTGGCCGAGTGTAAGCGCTTGCTAGAGCCCCTGGCCGAGACCCGCCGGGTGAGTCTTATCTTCGAGCCTCTCGGCTGGGAATCCGCCTATATCTGCGCGGACCCGGTGAGATACAAGCAAGTGGTGCTGAACCTCGCTGGAAATGCGGTGAAATACAATCGAGAAAATGGTCGGGTCATTATCAATTTTGCGCCTCAAGCTGAAGGCTGGCTGCGGTTGAGTATTCTTGATACCGGCAAGGGAATTCCACCGGGGCGACGTAATGAAGTATTCGAGCCCTTCAACAGGCTGGGAGAAGAGAAAGGACATATTGAGGGTACGGGGGTGGGCCTCGCGATCGCCCGGCGACTAACCGAAGCCATGGGTGGGCGCATCGATTTTGACAGTCATGAGGGGCAGGGGTCGGTCTTCTGGATCGAGTTCCCCATGATCGATGCCCCCGATGCGCTGATGTCCTTTTCGGCCCAGCCAGAGACACCGACAAGGTTGCCGGCAGGTCGTCTGCTACTCGTGGATAACCGTCCTGCAGCTGTGAGCAGATTGAAGGAAATGTTGCGGGATACCAAGCAAATCCAGTGCCTGGTAGCTTCAGATGTGGTAGAGGCAATTTTTATCGCGCGCACCATGAAACCCGATGTTTTGCTGTTTTATAGTGAAGTGCCGGGCATGTCGGCTGAAGATCTGGTGCGAATTTTGGAGGAGGATATTTCCACCAGGGCAACGCGCTTTGTTCTGGTCGGTGAGAACCTCACAGGGGAGAGTCATCCGACGCTGCCGGATCAATTCGACTTTATACAACTGTCGAGAGTACTGGCGGAAAGCCTTGCGCGAACCGGGCGATCTGTTTGAAGGATGTTGTAGTAGTGCAGAGGAAAAAGTTGCGAACTACCCTGCTAATTACCGGGTAATTCGCACTGGGGGATCAGCGAATGTCGCCCATATGTTTGCCCACAATTTGCACCAAAGGCTTGAAGACCTTGGGGGTCGCGCAAACCAAGTGACCTGAATCGAGGTAGTCTTCTCCCCCGCGGAAATCGCTGATCAGGCCGCCGGCTTCTTTCACCAGCAGTGACCCCGCAGCGATATCCCAAGTGTTCAGGTACATCTCCCAGAAGCCGTCGAAGCGGCCGGCTGCGACATAGGCCAAGTCCAGGGCGGCAGCGCCTGGGCGGCGGATGCCGGCTGTTTGCCCGGCAATTTCTTTCAGTGCAGATAGATAAGGGTCGATATTTTCCAGGGCTGGGCCATTAAAGGGCACGCCTGTGCCGATCAGTGCGCCGCGCATGCCCTGGCGAGGTGATACGCGGATGCGTCGCCCGTTCAGGGCCGCACCGCGACCGCGGCTCGCAGTGAATTCCTCGCGTTTGATTGGGTCCAGTACCACCGCGTGTTCAATGCGACCGCGATAGCGGCAAGCGATGGACACTGCGAATTGGGGGACACCGTGAATAAAATTGGTAGTGCCGTCGAGGGGATCAATGATCCATTCGTAGTCGGGCTCGGCGCCTTCCAGCAGGCCGCTCTCTTCGGCGCGGATGCTGTGCTTGGGGTAGGCCTTGCGCAGGTGGTAGATAATTTCCTGCTCACTGGCTTTGTCCACTTCGGTGACGAAATCATTGCGCGCTTTTTCCTCGAATTTCATCAGGTCGCCGCGCTCCCAGGCCCGTTCGATCATTTCTCCGGCCTTGCGCGCCGCGCGCAGGGCAATATTTAGCATGGGTTCCATAACTATTCCGCACTAAGTGGTTAAGGGGGTTAAAAAGCAGCCCGCAGGTTAACTGCGACGGACGCGATTGTAGGGATTCCCATCCATTTTTGCTACACTCGCGCGCCCCCATGACACCGAATTATTACTTTCAGTATGGCCAAGTCCCCATTAGATACGACTCCGCTCAGTGCACTCGATAATGTGCGCGTAGTTTTGGTTAACAGCGCCCACCCCGGCAATATTGGTGGTGCAGCGCGCGCGCTAAAGAATATGGGCTTGAGCCAATTGTACCTGGTGGCGCCACGTGAGTTCCCAGCGGCCAACGCAGTGTGGCGGGCGGCCGGGGCGGCGGAGTTGCTCGATAGCGCAGTTGTGGTGGACACCTTGGAGGAAGCAGTGGCAGATTGCGGCTTGGTGGTGGCCACCAGCGCCCGTGAGCGCCGAATCCCCTGGCCGTTGCTGACTCCGCGTCAGTGTGGTGAGCGTGCCGTTGCCGAAGCTTCGAGCCATCCGGTGGCGTTGGTGTTCGGCCGTGAGGATCGCGGCCTCACCAATGAAGAGCTCCAGGCCTGTAATTTCCATGTGCATATCCCGGCGAACCCGGAATACAGTTCTCTGAATCTGGCAACAGCCGTGCAGGTACTGGCCTATGAAGTGCGTATGGCGGCCCTGGAAGCGGAAAAGGGTGAGCCGCTAAGCTTTGCCGATTGGGATCGCCCACCAGCTAAAGCCAGTGATATGGAGCTGTATTTTGAACATTTACAGCAATCCCTCGGAGAGCTGGGTTTTATTGATCCCGATAACCCCCGCCAGACCATGACCCGACTGCGCCGACTGTTTAGTCGTGTACGCCCGGATGATATGGAGCTGGGTATCCTGCGCGGCATGTTGACTTCCATTCAGAACTATATCCACCGTACCGGTGGCAAGGGGCGGCCGGATTAAGTAAATACCCGAGTTGGACGGGGGGTTATATACTTGACTGTAAAGCTGGGTTATTCCATACTCGCGTCCCGATCGGAAAAGGGCTGTACATCAGTTGGGAGCTGATATGCGTTTGACTACTAAAGGCCGCTATGCGGTCACCGCCATGCTGGATTTGGCGTTGCACGCAGAGCGTGGCCCGATCAGTCTGGCGGATATCTCCAAGCGCCAGGGCATTTCCCTGTCTTATCTGGAACAGTTGTTTTCCCGCCTGCGCCAATCCGGACTAGTTTCCAGTGTGCGCGGCCCGGGCGGCGGCTACCGCTTGGCCCGTAACGGCGAAGAAATTTTTGTAGCGCAGATTATTGATGCGGTAAATGAATCAGTGGATGCCACCAGCTGTGGTGGCAATGCGGACTGCGCCAACGGCGAGCAGTGTCTGACCCACTATCTCTGGTCGGATTTGAGCGACCAGATTCACGGCTTCCTGAGCGGCATCAGCTTAGCCAACCTGGTATCTCGCGCAGAGGTACAGGAAGTGGCGCGTCGTCAGGATATGCGCGATACACCGGAAGAGCGCGTCGCTTTACTCGGCGGACTGTAAGCGCCGGCCCGCTTCGGGTCGAGGCGAGACATTTAGAGATTTATTGAGCGGAAACGGTATGACTATGAAGCTTCCCATCTATCTGGATTATTCGGCTACCTGTCCGGTGGACCCCCGTGTCGCCGCGAAAATGGCGGAGCAGCTGACGATGGAAGGCAATTTCGGGAACCCGGCATCCCGGTCTCACTTGTTCGGCTGGAAGGCGGAAGAAGCAGTGGAAAATGCTCGTCGCCAAGTGGCTGAATTGATAAATGCCGATCCGCGTGAGATTGTCTGGACTAGTGGCGCCACGGAATCGGACAATCTGGCTATCAAAGGCGCGGCCCACTTCTACCAGGGCCGTGGCAAGCACATTATTACCTCCAAGATCGAGCACAAGGCGGTACTGGATACCTGTCGCCAACTGGAGCGCGAAGGCTTTGAAGTGACCTACCTGAACCCCCGTGAAGACGGCATCGTCTACCCGGAGCAGGTGGAGGAAGCGCTGCGCGATGACACTATCCTGGTGAGTTTGATGCACGTCAATAACGAGATCGGTGTGATCAACGATATTGCTGCAATCGGTGAACTGTGCCGTTCGCGCAAAGTGATTTTCCATGTGGACGCAGCGCAGAGCGCCGGTAAGCTGCCGATCGATTTGCAGGAAATGAAAGTTGACCTGATGTCTTTCTCCGCCCACAAAATTTACGGCCCCAAAGGTATCGGTGCCCTGTATGTGCGGCGCAAGCCCCGAGTGCGTCTGGAGGCCCAGATCCATGGCGGTGGTCACGAGCGCGGTATGCGCTCTGGCACCTTGCCTACCCACCAGATTGTGGGTATGGGGGAAGCCTTCCGTATTGCCAAAGAGGAAATGGTGGAAGAGGGCGAACGTCTGCTGGCCCTGCGCAACCGTTTCTGGGATCAGGTCCAGGATATGGAAGAGGTGCATATCAACGGCTCCGCCGAGCAACGCATACCGGGTAATCTGAACGTCAGCTTTGCTTTTGTAGAGGGCGAAAGCCTGATTATGTCCCTGCGCGATCTGGCGATTTCCTCTGGTTCCGCCTGTACTTCCGCCAGCCTGGAGCCCAGCTATGTACTGCGGGCCCTGGGTGTTAATGACGAATTGGCACACAGCTCCCTGCGGTTCAGCTTTGGTCGCTTTACCAGTGAGCAGGATGTGGACACCGCCGCTGCAGAAGTGCGCAAAGCGGTGGAGAAGCTGCGCGAACTGTCGCCCCTTTGGGATATGTACAAAGACGGTGTAGACCTGAACAAGATTGAATGGGCCGCTCACTAAGCGCGCATAAGAGTTAGGAGAATAGTCATGGCCTATAGCGATAAAGTAATTGACCACTATGAGCACCCCCGCAATGTTGGCCGCCTGGATGACAAGGCGGATAACGTAGGCACCGGCATGGTGGGCGCGCCCGCCTGTGGTGACGTGATGCGCTTGCAGATTCAAGTGAGCGACGAGGGTGTTATCGAAGATGCCAAGTTCAAAACCTACGGCTGTGGTTCGGCCATCGCTTCCAGCTCACTTCTCACTGAGTGGGTTAAGGGCAAGACGATCGACGAAGCTGAGCAAATCAAAAATACTGCCATTGCCGAAGAGCTGGCTCTGCCGCCAGTGAAAATTCACTGTTCGGTGCTGGCGGAGGACGCGATCAAGGCCGCTGTGCGCGATATCCGGGAAAAGCGCGGCGAGTCCGATGAGGGCGGCGAAGTAAAAGAGTCCGCCGCCGGTTAATCCTACCGGGCCGCGAGCCCAATAGCAGTGAAGGTATTGTTTTGGCTATTACCATGACAGAGGCCGCCCAGGCTCACATCAGGAGTCAGCTGGCCAAGCGGGGCAAAGGTATCGGCATTCGAGTTGGTGTTAAGACTGCCGGATGCTCGGGCCTGGCCTATGTACTGGAGTTTGTGGATGCGGCAGACGCTGAGGATACAGTGTTCGAACAGGGCGACATCAAACTGATTGTTGACCCAAAGAGCCTGGTGTACCTCGACGGCACCCAGCTGGATTTCGTTAAAGAGGGGCTGAACGAGGGCTTTACCTTCTCCAACCCCAACGTCAAAAACGAGTGTGGCTGCGGCGAGAGTTTCCACGTCTGATTGGGACTCACCCCAGCGAGGCCGGGTGCGTTGCGCACGCCGGCCTTTTTATTGGCCCGACAGTGACTGCCGGGCAGGGCGCTGTCGCCCGGTTTTTAAGGCCCAGTGCCGGCAGGTGAACTGAGATGGCTACCAACCTGACCCATTTCGAAATTTTCGGGCTGGCGCCCGCCTATGAACTCGATCGCGGTGCTCTCGCCGCGCGCTATCGGGAATTGCAACGGGAATTCCACCCGGACAAATACGCCTCCAAATCCGAGCGCGAACAGCTGCTGGCTATACAGATGGCGGCGCAGATTAATGAAGCTCACACCGTTCTGCGCGATCCGGTGCAGCGCGCCGCCTACCTGCTCAAGCTGGCCGGTGTGGAAGTGCCGCCGGAGCAGACTACCGCCGATACAGAATTCCTGATGCAGCAGATGCTGCTGCGCGAACGTCTCGAAGAAGTGCGCGAACAGCCGGACCCGGCCACTGCCCTGGAGGAACTCGCCGCTGAGGTTCAAAGCTTGTTTCGGGGCGAGCAAAAGCAATTTGCCGAGGCTTATAGCGCTGGCAAGTTGGTTGAGGCCGAGGAGTCCCTACGCAAGCAGCAATTCCTGATAAAACTGCAACGGCAGGTGGAAGAGCTGGAAGCTGACCTGTTCGGCGATTACTGAACGGCAACTGAGAATAACTTGGGAGATGGCGCTGGCTGTGCCATGGCAAAGCCACCCTGATGACAAAAGAGAATAGCAATGGCATTACTGCAGATTTCCGAACCGGGACAAAGCCCTGAGCCCCATCAGCGCAAGCACGCCGTGGGGATCGACCTGGGCACCACCAACTCGCTGGTGGCGACCGTGCGCAGTGGTTCGGCAGAGGCCATCGCCGATGAAAAGGGTGAGGTGATACTGCCATCGGCGGTACATTACGACAGTAACGCTATTACCGTTGGCGCCGACGCCCGCGCCCGCGCCGCGCAAGACCCCTACAACACAATGATCTCCATCAAGCGCCTGATGGGTCGTGGGATTGCGGATATCAAAAGCTTCGGGGAGCAGTTGCCCTATCACTTTGCCGATAACGACGGCGGTATGCCCTCTATAGAGACGGTTGCCGGCCCGGTAAACCCGGTGCAGGTTTCCGCGGAAATCCTGAAGAAATTGGCGCAGCGCGGCCGCGAGGCGCTCTATGGCAGGGACGGTGGCGAGCTCGATGGCGCGGTGATTACCGTACCGGCGTATTTTGACGATGCCCAGCGCCAGGCCACCAAGGACGCAGCCAAGCTGGCTGGTCTGAAGGTATTGCGCCTGCTAAACGAGCCTACAGCTGCGGCTGTCGCTTATGGCCTCGACAAGGGCGAGGAAGGAGTGATTGCTGTCTATGACCTTGGCGGCGGCACTTTTGATATCTCTCTTCTGCGCCTGTCCCGTGGTGTCTTTGAGGTGATGTCCACCGGTGGTGATACCGCGCTCGGTGGCGATGATTTCGACCGTACCATCGCCGCATGGATTGCCGAGCAAGCGGGCCTGGGTACAGATCTGGACGCGGGTACCCAGCGCCAACTGCTCGATAGTGCCTGCGCCGCCAAGGAGTCCCTGGCCAGTGCCGAGCGTGTAGAGGTGGGCTATGCGGATTGGCTGGGCGTGCTCGATCGGAAAATCATGGCCTCACTGTTGGACCCTCTTATCGATAAAACCTTGCGCGCCTGTAAGCGCGCCTTGCGTGACGCCGCAATTGGCGTTGAGGAAGTACAGGAGGTGGTGCTGGTCGGTGGTTCTACCCGCACCCTGCGCGTGCGCGAGCGGGTTGAAACCTATTTCGGCCGTGCCCCCCATGCGGACATTGATCCGGATCAAGTGGTCGCCATTGGCGCTGCCCTGCAGGCGGATGTGCTGGTCGGCAACAAATCCGGCGACGACCTGCTGTTGCTGGATGTGATTCCCCTTTCCCTGGGTATTGAGACCATGGGTGGTCTCACTGAAAAACTGATTGCGCGCAATACCACTATCCCAGTGTCCAAAGCCCAGGAGTTCACCACCTTTAAGGACGGCCAGACTGCTATGGCGATCCATGTGGTACAGGGCGAGCGCGAACTGGTGAGTGATTGCCGCTCCCTGGCTCGCTTCGAGCTGCGTGGCATTCCACCGATGGTGGCGGGAGCGGCCCATATCCGCGTGACTTTCCAGGTGGATGCAGACGGCCTGCTGGCAGTCAGCGCCATGGAAAAGAGCAGTGGTGTCAGTGCGGATATTACCGTCAAACCCTCCTACGGCCTGGAGGACAGGGATATCGCACAGATGTTGCAGGACTCCTATGCCCACGCGGCTGAAGATATTGCCCTGCGCGCCCTGCGCGAGGCCCAGGTAGAAGCGGAGCGCACACTGGAAAGCCTGCTTGTGGCTCTGCGCGAAAATGGTGCCCAGCTGCTTGAGGAGGGTGAGCTGAATGAATTGGAGCACGCTATGGAAGCCCTGCGCCTGGCCCACAATGGCGGCGATGCGGAGGAGATCCGCAGGCGTATGGAGGCGCTGAACAAGCTGTCTGAACCCTTTGCAGCACGGCGGATGGATGCCTCGATCAAGCGCGCTATGCAGGGCCATAGCCTGGATGAATTTGATAAATAAGCGGCCGGGGCCCAGCCCCGTCGGATTGAGACCATAGAGAGTCAGTACCCATGCCGAAGATTGTATTTTTACCCCACCCTGAGATCTGCCCTGAGGGCAAGGTCGTGGAAGCGGAGAGTGGCGTCAGCGTAATCGATGCGGCGCTGGCCAACGATATTGAGATTGAGCACGCGTGTGAAAAGGCCTGTGCCTGTACCACCTGTCATGTGGTTGTGCGTGAGGGCTTCGATTCCCTGGAAGAGCCTGACGAGCTGGAAGAGGATTTGCTGGACAAAGCCTGGGGCCTGGAGCCTGAGTCACGCCTGTCCTGTCAGGCGATTGTTGAAGATGAGGACCTGGTGGTGGAGATTCCCAAATACACCATCAATCAAGTGTCGGAAAAACACTGATCGGCGCGGGTATTGAGGGAGCCTAATCATGAAGTGGACTGATATTCACGATATCGCTATTGAACTCTGCGACACGCACGAAGACGTAGACCCACTCACCGTTAACTTTGTTGACCTGCGTAATTGGGTGATGGCGCTGCCAGGGTTTGATGATGACCCCAACCGTTGCGGCGAGAAAATCCTGGAGGCCATTCAGGCCGCCTGGATTGAGGAGCGCGACTAGTCGTTCTTGTGGCTGGAGGGGAGTTGGTAATGGAGTGCAAAAGTCGATCAATACCCCGTATAATCCGCCGGCCGCGAAATGCGGTGATCAAACATTGAATACCCCCTGGCGGGTATGAAAGGAATATCACGGAAGAGCAACTGGGCAGGTTGCTCTTTCTGTATGTAAGTTCAGTGACAAAAAATCAATTTGGAGATAACCATGGCCCTGGAGCGTACCCTTTCCATCATCAAACCGGACGCAGTAGCCAAGAATGTAATCGGCGAAATCGAGAGCCGTTTTGAGAAGGCTGGTTTGAGCATTGTTGCCATGAAAATGCTGCACCTGTCCCGTGAAAAAGCTGAAGGCTTCTACGCTGAGCACAAAGAGCGCCCTTTCTTCAAAGACCTGGTTGATTTCATGACTTCCGGCCCGGTTGTTGTACAGGTTCTGGAAGGCGAGAACGCTATCCTGGCAAACCGCGAGCTGATGGGCGCTACCAACCCGAAAGAAGCTGCTGCTGGCACCATCCGCGCAGACTTCGCAGACAGCATCGATGCCAATGCAGTACACGGTTCCGACTCTGCAGAATCTGCTGTCCGTGAAGTAAGCTACTTTTTCGCCGACGACGAAATCTGCCCGCGCGTTTAATTCGCGTGTCGAAATCGCACCGGTCCGTCCGGACCGGTGCAACTCTTCCCCGAGGTGAAATGAATGACCACTGAGAAAACCAACCTGCTCGGCCTTTCTGTGGAAAAGCTGGCCGCCTTCTTTGAATCATTGGGCGAGAAGCGCTTCCGCGCTGTTCAGGTTTTGAAGTGGATTCACCAAAATGGGGTGGATGACTTTGCTGAGATGACCAATGTCAGCAAAACTCTGCGCCAGAAATTGGCAGAGGTGGCTGAAATCCGTGCGCCGAAAGTGCTGGGCCAGTGGGATTCCGCCGATGGTACGCGCAAGTGGCTGATCGAGGTCTCCGGTGGCAATGCGATTGAAACTGTTTATATTCCCGATGGCGATCGCGGCACCCTGTGTGTGTCCTCCCAGGTGGGTTGCTCTCTGGATTGCAGTTTTTGCGCAACGGGTAAGCAAGGGTTCAATCGCGATTTAACCGCAGCGGAAATCATCGGCCAGGTTTGGATCGCCTGTAAATCCTTTGGCCAGCTTGAACCTAAAGGTCCGCGTAAAGTGACTAATGTAGTGATGATGGGCATGGGGGAGCCGCTGCTCAACTTCGATAATGTTGTCGATGCCATGAATCTGATGATGGAAGACAATGCTTACGGCATTTCCAAGCGCCGGGTCACCCTTTCCACCTCAGGTGTGGTGCCGGCTCTGGACCGTCTTGCGGATGTGACAGATGTAAGTCTGGCAATTTCCCTGCACGCCCCTAACGATGAGCTGCGTAACGAGCTGGTACCGATCAATAAAAAGTACCCTATTGCGGTGCTGCTGGATTCAGCCAAACGCTATATTGATCGCATGCCGGATACTCATCGCAAAATGACTGTCGAATATACGCTGATGCGAGAAGTCAATGATCGCCCCGAGCACGCCGAGCAACTGGCAGAGCTGCTACGGGATGTGCCGGTAAAAATTAATCTGATTCCTTTCAATCCGTTTGAGCTTTCCGATTATCAGCGGGTAAGCAACAACGCTTTGAGACGTTTTCAACAGATTTTGCTCGATAAAGGTTATACAGTAACGGTAAGAACCACTCGCGGTGATGATATTGATGCAGCTTGTGGCCAGTTGGCAGGTAGTGTGAATGACCGCACCCGCCGCTCCGAGCGCTATCGTAATGCCGAGCGCCCGGTCCGTATTGTGAATTGATTTTTTGAAAAAATCAGTGCTGGTCTGCCGTGCGTAAAAGAAAGTAGGGCAGACCGCTTAAGCATTATTTGTGAGTTTAATTATTTTTAACTCTCAGTCCTCTGCAATCCGAACAGTTCCTTTTTTTCCTTCTCTCTAGTTTTTGCCTTATTTAATAGATCACACTGCCATTGTCTTACCTGTCCCAAAAGACAAATTTATCATTTCTTGTCAACCAGATTGCTTGCTTCTGCGTTATGTGTTCGGTACGTTTTCGAAGATTATCGATGGGACTGGTCAGGGTTTATGAAGATTCAGGAACTGAAATTGGGAGTATCTCTCTCCTCTTTATCACGGCTTGTTATTCTGCCGTTTTTTTTATTGGCTGTGGGGTGTGGTTCGGGCTCCTCTGATGGCGATGATGACGCACCTCCGCCGATAATAGATGATGGAAGTGATCCTGGCACTGATCCAGATCCAGATCCAGATCCAGATCCAGATCCAGGTGCAGGAGCAAACGCACCGGCGGAGCTGATTGGTAATGCTTTCTCCGGGACCAGTATCGGACTTTCCTGGGAGCGCTCCGGTGAGACCTACGCGATTTATCGGGGCAATGAAAAAATCGCTGAGACCACTAACGGGTATTATGTGGATCAGGGGCTTTCCGTGAATACTGCGTACACCTACTTCGTCACTACAGGCGACGTGGATAGCTCGGAATACACCTCAAGTGTCACAGCTAAAACATTGGTGAATAGCACGAATGCCGGTCTCGATAACGGTGCGGAGACGGTGATCGTTAATAAACGCCTTTCCGAGTTTAGTGAGTGTAAAAATGTTCGTGATTCGACCGATCTGTTAGAGGAAGACCTGGATACCTGCCTGGAGGCCATGTTGGAATTTAACAGCATGGCTTCACACCTGGAGGATATGCGTGCTTTTGCTGCCCGTGTGCGCAGTGAGCAGGACCCAGTCATGGTGGAGTTGGGTATGCGTCTTTTCCACAGCAAAAGCCTGAGCGCAAACGGTGATGCATCCTGCTCCACCTGCCATCACCCGGCAATTGGTTGCGGAGGTGATGACCTGTCAATGCCTGTTGGAGTAAATCCATTAGATCCGGAACTATTGGGGCCTGGGCGTTCAGATGGCGTCAATGAGGTGCCCATTGTGCCGAGGAATTCCCAGGCAACCTGCAATACAGCGCTTTGGAGCCGGGGGCTCTTTTGGGATAACAGAGTTGCAATTGCTGGACGGGGTTTGAGTACTGACTCTGAAGACGTTAGCGATAATACAGAAGCGGCGGTGGGAACGGGAACTCTGGCTCTGCTGATGGCACAGGCACACTTCCCGGTCACGGCTGCTCCAGAGATGGGAGATATTACCCAGTTCGGCTACGATGATAGCGTGGATAGCCAATTCACCGCCTATCGCGAGGAGATACTGGCGGCCAACCTAAATAAGGATGCCTGGGAAGACTTGTTTCTAGCAGCCTATGGGGATTCTGAAATTAATTACAGTCGTATTGCGCAAGCCATAGCGGCTTATGAAGCAATGCAGATCTTTATCGATAATCCATTTTTTGATTATGTGGATGGCGATAGGAATGCAATAAACAGTAATGAGAAGCGTGGCGCTATCACTTTTATGTCCAGTGATGCAGGCTGTACATTTTGCCATGCGGGTGCATTCTTCACTACCGAGGCCCAGCTCCCGGGTAATTATCCGCAAATTGGTGTGGGTAAAGATGAAAATGGCAGTGGAGCCGATTTGGGTGCTGAGGGGCTTACTGGATTTGGTGCCTTCCGTGCGCCAACACTGTTAAATGTGGCGATCACAGGGCCCTGGGGTCATAACGGTCAGTTTGGCACACTGAAAAGGAATGTCGAGCACTACCGGGATCACGGACAATCCATTGCCCAGTATTTTGCCAATAGCGAAATGTGTGATCTTGAGCAGTTTCGCAGTTTAAGTGAGTGTGCCGTGAAAGTGGCTCCCAATGGCTTGGCCCTGTCAGAGGAGATACTCAATGGTAATCAGGAGTTTTCCAATAATCTCAGTGATGAGGAAGTTGAGTTTGTTGTGGAATTTTTGGGAACTCTCACCGACCCGGATGCTGCCAATAGCAACTCTAATGCGATTCAGGCCCTGATACCTCGGCGTGATGGTGGCCCCGATGGTAAGCAACTGGATGCGAAAGATCAGCATGGAAATGCTTTATAAGCTGATGAGTTGTCACAAAGAGAAGCTCTGAATATATCGTTGGTAGTGGGTTGCGAATACTTGACCGCAGTGGATACCATTTTCCATTGTGGCAGTGGTAGCTCACTCCATGGATACGTCTGAATATTTGTAAATACCGCTTAACCAAAAGCGGTGAATACTTGCGGATATGTGTGGCGGTTGACAGTACCGCTGTGCAGTGGGTCGCGCCACAACCTCGGATAATTCTCACTTCACCATGCCTGCCTAACAACGAGAATGCTTTGCGACACTCTCAACAGAATTTACAGAGTAAAGACACTATTGTCATTAAACGTATGACCGACTGGAGCCTCGAAAAATTGCTCTGTGCCCGCTGATAGGGCAGGACTCCCCGATCTGTAAGATAGCAATTATTTAAAGTAAAGCACTGTTGGCTAAACGCCAGGATGCTCTGGAAGTATTAGCTTTTGGTGCCGCTTGGGGCACTAGCTTGACCTTTAACTGTCCAGAGTTTTTCGCAATGATTTTAATTCGCGGGGTCGGTCAGGTTTATGAATATTCAGAGAATAAATTTGGAAGTTTCTTGCACTACACCGCTACGGCTGCTGATCCTGTCACTCCTTCTGTTGGTGGTGGGCTGCAGCTCGGGCTCTTCCAATGGAGATGATAACTCGCCGCTGGATTCCGCTACAGATAACACTGGTGGCGATGGCAACTCTGATCCTGATACGGATGACAACACCGGTGGTGAAACGGGTAACGCCACGGCCCCTGCGAAGCTAATTGGTAATGCCTTTTCCGGTAGTAGCATAGGCCTCTCCTGGGGGCGCGACGGCGTAACCTATTCTATCTATCGTGGCAGTGAAAAAATTGGTGAAACCAGTAATCACTATTTCGTTGATCAGGGGCTTGCGGTAAATACTGAGTATACCTACTCCGTAACTGCTGGAAACATTGAAAGCGATACTGAGACGGCGCGTGTCAGCGCAAAAACTCTGCTGAATAACACCAATAATGGCCTTAGCAATGGGGCGGATATTGTGGTAGAGAACGACCGTATTTCCAGTTTTGCCGAGTGTAATAATGCGCGGAGTGCGTTGGAACTACTTGAAGGAGATCTGGATTCCTGCCTGCAAGCCATGCTTGCGTTGAATAATATGGCTGCACACCTGGAGGACATACGGGCCTTTGCTGCTCGCGTCCGCAGTGAGCAGCACCCGGCAAAGGTGGAATTAGGTATGCGTCTGTTTCACAGTAAGAGCCTCAGCGGCGATAGCGATACGGCTTGCTCATCCTGTCATCAACCGGCGGTGGGCTGTGGTGGCGATGGTCTCTCCATGCCCGTTGGGGTCAATGCAGTCGACCCAGATTTAGTGGGGCCGGGGCGATCGGATGGCTTAAATGAAGTGCCCATTGTAGCGAGAAATGCCCAGCCAATCTGTAACGTAGCGCTCTGGACCCGAGGTCTTTTCTGGGACAATCGCGTAGCTATGACTGATCGTGGGCTTAGAACAGATTCCCGTGATGTGAGCAATAATACCGAGTCTGCCGTGGGCACCGGGACTCTGGCTCTGATGATGGCCCAGGCACACTTTCCGGTTACCGATGCTGCAGAGATGGGGGATATTACCCAGTTCGGTTACGACAACACTTCCGATAGCGGGTTTACTGCTTACCGTGAGGAGATACTGGCGGAAAAACTTGATAGCGCCAGCTGGGGGTCTCTATTTACCGCTGCATTTGGTGATCCTGCGATTGACTTCAGCCGTATCGCCGAGGCTATAGCGGCCTATGAAGCGGTGCAGCTATTTATCGATAACCCCTTCTTCGACTATGTGGATGGCGACCAGGATGCTCTGAACAGCGATGAGAAGCGCGGTGCCATCACTTTTATGGCAGGTAACTCAGGTTGTACCAACTGTCATGCAGGTGCGTTTTTCACCAATCAGGGATTGAGGGCTGTGAGTTATCCACAGATAGGTGTCGGCAAAGATGGGAGTGGCAATGGGGCGGACCTGGGGGGAAATGGTGTGGGAAGTTTTCGTATACCAACCCTGCTCAATGTAGCCATCACTGGCCCTTGGGGTCACAACGGTCAGTTCGCCACCTTAAAAAGAAATGTCGAGCACTACCGCGATCGCGCCAGTTCAATTGCGCAGTATTTTGCCGGCAGTGAAATGTGCAATCTCGCGCAATTTGCCGGTCTGCAGGACTGTGCTATCAAAGTGGCCCCCAACGGTCTGGCCCTCACGCAAAATATTTTCAACGCAAATGGAGGTGGTGGTGCTAACAACTTAAGCGATGCGGAGATCGAGCTGGTGGTGAAATTTCTGGGAACACTTACCGACCCAGGTGCGGCAAACTCCGATTCCAATGCGACTCAAGCCCTGATCCCGCCACGCGATGGCGGCCCCGATGGCAGGCAGCTAGATGCGAAAGATGTAGCTGGCAATGCACTTTAACGTGAATAGCAGAGCGGCCTTTAATACCGATGATTATTTAGCAGTTTTGTGATGGCTTTCTTTGCCTTTGCCAAGAGGCGAGGACTGAATTCAGATTAAATGGAATTCATTGGGGTTATAGGGCTGCAACTGGCACGGCTTTGGGGCAGTATAGGGCCCGGAGCGCTGGCAGGATGGCCTATCCAGTGGTCGCATCTTGAGGGCTACTGCTCAAGTGACAGCTTCAAGGTCGGTAGCCAGCTTCCCGGGATCAAAGTTAACTAATAGTTCATTCGCGTGTTTGGACTCCGTGCTCATTGATATCCGCGATTACTGTGATTCCACCTTGGGGACAGATAAAGAATAAATAACAGGTGATGTTGTGTCTGCGAAAACTTTTGGCCTGCGGTTGCTGGGGTTGTTTTTCATTGTGCTGCTGGGAGGCTGTGTAACAACGGGGGCACCGGATCGCAAGGAAGTCAATTTCGAGAAAGCGCTGGAGACCCATGTCCAGCTGGGGCTGCGCTATTTACAGAGTGGTAATAACCGCGAACTCGCCCGCCGCCATTTCAATAAGGCCCTGGAGCTGGGCAGGAAGAACCCACTGGCCCACCATGGCTTGGCATTGCTCTACCAGGCGGATGGTGAATTGAAGGTGGCCGAGTCCCACTTCAAGAAAGCTCTGCGTTACGGGGACAATTTCCCTATGGCGCGCACCAACTATGGGGTATTTCTCTTCAAGCAGGAGCGCTATAAGGAAGCGCTGGAGCAGTTCCGTCACGCTTCCACTGACCTAACTTACAACCGCCGTTTTTTTGCATTGGTGAATTACGGCCGTACCGCGGTTCAATTGGGAAGGCTGGAAGATGCTGAGAGAGCCTACACACGAGCCCTCGCCCTGAATGCCAATTTGCCTGTGGCCATGCTGGAGCTGGCTGAGCTGAAATTTAAGGCCGGTGATTATGCCGTGGCCAAGCAATACCTGGACAAGTACAGCGAGAACAATCGTCAGACACCGCAGTCCCTATGGTTGGGTATTCGAATTGAAAAGGTGTTTGGGAATCGTGACAAGGAGCGCAGTTACGCGCTTGCTTTGAAGAATTTGTACCCGTACTCTGCGGAAACACTGAAATATCAGGAGTTGAGTGGTAATGACGGATAGCAGTTCCGCGCACCGCGATAGCGGCGACGCCATATCCAGCACACAGGAGTCCCCCGCTTCTCCGGGCAATATGCTGCGCGCAGCGCGTGAGAAGGCTGGCCTTTCCCGCGGGGAGTTATCTCAGCGTCTGTGCATTATCGATAATACGGTGGAATGGCTGGAAGGCGATATTTATGAGCGCCAGCCTGATATGGTCTATGCACGGGGCTATATCCGCAATATCTGTCGCGAGCTGGGGGTGCCCTCGGAGCCGGTGATTGCCGCTTATGAAGTCGCGCGTCCACAGCCACAAGCGCGTAGCGAAACCCGACGCCTCGAGGTCAAGGCCGATGCCCTGCGCCCGACGCGCAGGCGCGGACATGGGCTGCTGGCAATCGTGCCCCTACTGGCCGCTGGCGGTGTCTTCTGGTGGCTTTATGGTGGCCCGGTGAATATTCCCAGTGTGCAGTTGCCACCGGCACTCAGTGAAGATGCACCCCCCGCACAGGAGGAAACTTCCACTGCGGAAGTGAGCCTCCCAGGACCGGAAAGTGGGACTGGTGAATCGGCTGTCGCGGTAAAATCTAAAGAAGGCGCTCCTGCATCCGATACGCAGCAGACAGCTGAGGAAGTTTCTGCGGACTCCACACAGGCCCTTGCTGAGCAGTCTGAGGAACCCGAAACTGAGCTTGCAACCGAGGTGCCCGCAGAGGTAGAGCAGTTGGATCAGCAGCTTCAGGGTGCGTTGCGCCTCAGCTTTGATCAGGATTCCTGGATTGAGGTCAAGGATGCTGGTGGTGTGGTGCTGCTGGCCGGGGTTCAAGAGGCCGGCACCTCCAAAGCGCTGGAGGGGCGCGCGCCTTTCGAGCTGATGCTTGGCAATGCCCGCGCGACAAAAGTCGTTTACCGAGAGCAAACTATTGACAGCGATCCCATCGGCAATCGCCGCACCCGACGCCTGATTGTTGGCGACTGAGGTGATCTTCGCGGTTTGGTCGTGAACCCTGTAGGTTTGCGTCCAATCTCTCTATAATCTCCCCCTCGATTTTTCAGCAGCAATACCGTCAGGTCAGCCCTATGCAATTTGAATCTCCCATTGTCCGCCGCAGGTCGCGCCAGATCATGGTAGGAGACGTACCTGTTGGAGGCGACGCCCCGATATCGGTACAGAGCATGACCAATACGGAAACTTGCGATGTGACGGCCACTGTGGGCCAGATCCAGCAGTTAGAGAAGGCCGGTGCCGATATCGTGCGGGTATCCGTGCCCAGCATGGAGGCCGCTGAGGCTTTTGGGGAAATCAAGAAACAGGTGAATGTTCCCCTGGTAGCGGATATCCACTTTGACTACCGTATTGCCCTGCGTGTAGCCGATCTGGGGGTAGACTGCTTGCGCATCAACCCTGGCAATATTGGCCGTGAGAAACGTATTCGCGCGGTGGTGGACAAGGCCCGCGACCTGAATATTCCGATTCGTATTGGCGTCAATGCGGGCTCCCTGGAAAAGGACCTGCAGAAAAAGTATGGCGAGCCTACTCCCGACGCCCTGGTTGAGTCCGCCCTGCGTCATGTATCGATCCTCGACAGCCTGGATTTTCAGGACTTTAAGGTCAGCGTGAAGGCCTCGGATATCTTTATGGCCACCGCTGCTTACCGCAAACTGGCCCAGCAGATTGAGCAGCCCCTGCACCTTGGTATTACCGAAGCAGGCGGGTTGCGCGGGGGTACCGTGAAGTCTGCGATCGGTCTTGGTGCCCTGCTACTCGACGGTATCGGCGATACATTGCGCGTATCCCTGGCTGCGGATCCGGTAGAAGAGGTCAAGGTGGGATGGGATCTACTCAAGAGTCTTCGCCTGCGCAGCAAAGGCATAAACTTTATTGCCTGCCCCAGTTGCTCGCGCCAGAACTTCGATGTGGTGAAA
Organism: Microbulbifer epialgicus; assembly: GCF_041447265.1. Lineage (NCBI taxonomy): Bacteria > Pseudomonadati > Pseudomonadota > Gammaproteobacteria > Cellvibrionales > Microbulbiferaceae > Microbulbifer > Microbulbifer epialgicus. The sequence continues at coordinate 37,665 of NZ_JBGMEK010000011.1, read as the reverse complement.
ACCATGAACGAACTGGAGACGCGCCTGGAGGATGTCACCACACCCCTGGACGTGGCGGTGATCGGTTGTATTGTCAATGGGCCCGGTGAAGCGAAGGAGGCGGATATCGGCCTTACCGGTGGTACCCCGAGCCATGCTATTTATGTAGATGGGCAGCCGGATCGCAAATTCAAGAATGAAAACCTGGTGGATGATTTGGAACGCCTGATCCGCGACAAGGCTGCAGCCAAGGCCGAACGCGAGGCGGATATCATTGCCAAAGCGTAATGGCATCAAACCCTGTACGCATCATCCGAATAGTTGAGTAAAGAATTAAGGAACAGCGTTGAAACAGCTTCGCGCAATTCGCGGCATGAATGACCTGCTGCCGGAACAGTCCCCGGTCTGGCAGTATGTGGAAGCCACCCTGAGTGAACTCTGTGGCCGCTATGGTTACAGTGAAATTCGCACGCCCACCCTGGAGGCGACCCAGTTGTTCAGTCGCGCCGTGGGCGAGGCCACGGATATCGTTGAAAAGGAGATGTATACCTTCGACGATAAAAGCGGCGATAGCGTGACCCTGCGGCCCGAGGGAACTGCCGGTACTGTACGCGCGGCGATCCAGAATAACCTGCTGAATCAGCCCCAGCGCCTCTGGTACTTTGGTCCTATGTTCCGCTATGAGCGCCCGCAGAAGGGCCGTCTGCGACAGTTTCACCAGTTCGGGGTAGAGGTGTTTGGCATTGAAGGGCCAGATATCGATGCGGAAATTCTGATCATGACTGCGCGCCTGTGGCGCCAACTGGGTATCAGTGACCATGTCACTTTACAGCTCAATTCTTTGGGTAACTCTGAGAGCCGTGCGGCATACCGCGATGCTCTGGTTGCCTACCTGAGTGAGCACCGCGATCAGCTTGACGAGGACAGTCAACGCCGCTTGGAGCGGAATCCGTTGCGCATCCTCGATAGTAAAAATGTGCAAACCCAGGAACTGCTCACCGGCGCACCCTGTCTACTGGACTTCCTCGACGAGGAGTCCGCCGCCCACTTCACCAAATTGCGGGAGCTGCTCGACGGAGCGGGTGTGAAGTACGAGATCAATCCGAAGCTGGTGCGCGGACTCGATTATTACGGCAAAACGGTTTTCGAATGGGTGACCGATAGTCTCGGTGCTCAGGGCACTGTCTGTGCCGGTGGCCGCTACGATGGCCTGGTGGAGCTGATGGGCGGCAAGTCCACCCCAGCAGTTGGTTTCGGCCTCGGTGTAGAGCGTTTGGTGCTAATGCTGGAAACTCTGGAAGTATTGCCGGAAATGCTGGCACAGCAGGTGGATGCCTACCTGGTTGCAGTGGGTGATGTACAATCAGCCGCCCTGGCCGCGGCTGAGCAATTGCGCGACGAGCTGCCCTGGCTGCGCCTGCAGGCGCACTGCGGCGGTGGAAGTTTTAAGAGCCAAATGAAGAAAGCGGATAAAAGCGGCGCCGATTATGCGCTGATTATCGGCGAGGATGAGGCTGCAAATGGTCAGATAAGCGTGAAATATCTGCGTTCCGACCAGCAGCAACAGACCCTTGCACTGAAAGAACTGGCAGCCTTGCTACAGGGCTGATTCATATACAGAGGGTGGCGGAGGCCCCCGCCGGGAAACTTAGAAAACCACAGGAAAGGCGATTTACCCAATGTCTGAGCATCTTACAGAACAAGAACAAATAGAAACGCTGAAGCGCTGGTGGGCGGAAAACGGCAAGGGCATAGTTACCGGCGTGGCTCTAGCGCTGATCGGTTACTTTGGCTACCAGTATTGGCAGGGTGATCAGCGTGCCAAGGCGGAGGCAGCCTCAGACCTGTATCAGGGTTTTATCGAAGCGGTTTCGGCTAATAATAACCAGCCGGACAACAAACAACTGACTACTGCGAAAACACTCGCCGAGCAGTTGAAGGATGAATTTGGCAATCGTATCTACGCCAGCCAGGCTTCCCTGCGGTTGGCCGCTATCGCCGCCGACAGCAATGATCTGGAAACCGCGCAACAGCAGCTTCAGTGGGTGCTCGACAACACCAAGGAGAGCGCTCTGGAACTCCTGGCCAAGCGCCGCCTGGCTACGGTAATGGCTGCGCGTGGCAAACCTGATGAGGCCTTGAAGCTGATAGAAGGCACTGTGCCGCCAGCGTTTGCTGCGCTCTACTCCGAGACCCGCGGTGATATCCTCAAGCAGAAAGGGGATAATGCCGGTGCCCATGCGGCCTACGAGCAGGCACTTTCCGAATTGTTGCCAGAACAGTCCGGCAGCACTCAGCTCCTGCGTCTCAAGGCCGATAGCCTCGCTGTCGCTGGTAGTGAGGGTGAGCAGGAACAGGATAAAGGCGAGCCGGCACCAAAGGGGGATGAGTGATGGGACTTCTCAATCGCGCTGCGGGGCGTACAGTTGCTGTGGCCTTGGCAATCGCCCTGGCCGCCTGTGCCTCCAACGATGAAAAGGAAGATATCGAACCCGTAGAGCTGGTGGAAATCACCTCCAGCGTAGAGCTGCGCGAAGTTTGGTCCGCGGATATTGGCGGCATCGACCGGAAGCGCTATGCAATGCTCCAACCGGGCCTGGCCGATGGCAAATTGATTGCCGCCAGCAGTGACGGTGACGTCGCTGCATTTGAGCGCAGTACGGGTCGCTCCCTGTGGGAAACCGACCTTGATATCGAGCTCAGTGGGGGGGTAGGCGTCGGCCTCGGTATTGCCGTCGTGGTGGATTATCGCGGTCGTGCAATAGCGTTGGACTTGAACAGTGGTGACCAGTTGTGGGATTACCAGGTGTCAGGGGAAGTGGTCTCCGCTCCTGCGGTGGGTTCTGGAGTTGTGGTACTGCAAACCGTGGACGGCAAGCTAGTGGGGCTGGATGCGAGCAGTGGCGAAGAATTATGGAGTCATAGTACCACCCTGCCGGTACTGACTCTGCGCGGCACCGCAGCGCCTGTTATCAGTGGTGGCCTGGTGATTGCCGGCCTCGACAACGGCAAATTGATTGCGTTGGATGCCCGTGATGGTACCCCCCGCTGGGAACAGCGGGTAGCGATTCCACAGGGTTCTGCCGAGTTGGAGCGAGTTGTGGATATCGACGGCTCCCCGGTTGTTCGCGGTGATTTAGTCTTTGCTGCGAGTTATCAAGGGCGCGTTGTGGCCCTATCCAAAGATGGCGGGCGGGGCCTATGGGCGCGAGACGCCTCTACTCATCATGCTGTGGCAGTGGGCGGTGGTCATGTCTACCTGAGCGGTGCCTCTGGTACTGTCTATGCCTACAATGTGGGCAATGGCCAGATTGTTTGGACAAACAGTGAGTTGCTGCGCCGCGAGTTGAGCGGCCCCGCCTACTTCCAGGATGTTGTTGTAGTAGGTGATCTGGAAGGCTACCTGCATGTCCTTGACCCCAACTCCGGCCAGTTTATCGGTCGTGAACAGGTCGATGGCGACGCGATCCGTATACCGATGCTGGTGGATGGCGACCTGCTGTTTGTCCTCTCGGACGATGGTGAGCTGGTTGCCCTGCGCCTTGCCCGGAGTTAAAACGCGCAACATTGATGCGGCGGGCAAATTGCCTGCTTCTGGGCCCTGAGCCCACAAAAGGAGCCTGCTTCGCAGGCGAATTGAAATCGCCCGCCTCGTGCGGGCGTTTGTATTTATTTATTAGGCTAAAAGCCAGAATTTGTATGCTGCCAGTAATCGCCCTGGTCGGGCGCCCCAACGTGGGCAAATCCACACTGTTCAATCGTCTTACCAAGAGCCGTGACGCCTTGGTGGCCAACTACGCCGGTCTTACCCGTGACCGTAAATACGGCGAGGCAGAGATAGACGGGCGCAAGGTGCTCCTTGTTGATACTGGAGGTATCAGCGGCGGGGAAGAAGGTATTGACGCTGCCATGGCGCAGCAATCTATGCAGGCTATTGAAGAGTCGGATATTGTCCTGTTCCTGGTGGACAGCCGTGCCGGCCTCACCCCTGCCGATCAAATGATCGCCGAGCGGCTGCGCACCCGCTCCAAGCCCACTTTCCTAGTTGCCAACAAGGTTGATGGGGTCAACCCGGATATTGCCTTGGCTCCGTTCTATGAGCTGGGTATTGGTGAGCTGTTTCCAACCACTGCTACACAAGGTCGCGGTGTTCGCTCATTGATGCAGAGAGTGGTGGAAGACCTGCCCGAGGTGGTAGAGCCCGAAGAATCTGAAGAAGCTACCGGGATCAAAATTGCCATCGTCGGGCGTCCCAATGTGGGTAAGTCCACCTTGGTAAATCGCCTCTTGGGCGAGGATCGGGTAGTTGTTTATGACCAACCCGGCACGACACGCGACAGTGTCTATATCAATTACCAGCGCGATGAAAAGCCCTACACCCTGATCGACACCGCCGGTATCCGCCGCCGTAAGAATATCAAGGAGTCAGTGGAGAAATTCTCCATCGTCAAAACCCTGCAGGCGGTGGAAGACGCCAATGTTGTGGTACTGGTGATCGATGCCCGTGAGGGCCTGGTGGACCAGGATATGCACCTGATGGGTAGCGTGATTCAGGCGGGGCGTGCTCTGGTAGTAGCCCTGAACAAATGGGATGGCCTGGAGGCCGATCACCGCGACTATGTAAAGGCAGAGCTGGAGCGACGCCTGCGCTTCGTGGAATTTGCCGATGTGCACTTTATTTCCGCACTGCATGGCACCGGCGTTGGCCATCTTTACGAATCTATCGAGGCCGCTTACCAGAGTGCTACGGATAAGCTTTCCACCAATCACCTGACGCGCATTCTGCAGTGGGCGGTAAGTGAGCACCAACCACCGCTGGTGCATGGTCACCGTATCAAGCTGCGCTACGCCCACGCCGGCGGCCAGAACCCTCCGGTAATTGTGATCCACGGCAACCAGACTGAACAGGTGCCGGCCCACTATGTACGCTACCTGGAGAAGACTTTCCGCAAAGCGTTGGACTTGCATGGTACTCCGGTGAAAGTGGAGTTTCGCACTGGCGCCAACCCCTATGCGGACAAGAAAAATAAACTGACCGACCGACAGAAGGCCAAGAAACGGCGACTGATGAAGTTTGTGAAAAAGAAAAAATAGAGCTTTCAGGCGTCAGTCGGTTTATGTGTCGCAAATCCCCTCGCAGTGATGCACTGTGAGGGGAGAATTACGGGTTAATATCCTAAGCAGTTAATTTCCGCTGCAGTGGAAATCGGGCAAGACACCATAAGGAGATGGCGATGCTGGAGCTGAAAAACCCCGCGTTACTGCGCACCCAGTCCTATATCAATGGCCAGTGGATTGATGCCGATTCCGGCGTCACCTTCGATGTTACTGATCCGGCCACCGGCAAGGTAGTTGCCAGTATTGCCGATCTGGGAGCAGATGAAACCCGCCGCGCTATTGAAGCGGCGAGTGCAGCCTGGCCGGCCTGGGCGCAGACCCCGGTAAAGGAGCGGGCCAGATTGCTGCGTCGCTGGTATGAATTGATTATTGCCAACACCGAAGACCTGGCTAAAATCCTCACGGCCGAGCAGGGCAAACCTCTTTCTGAAGCGAAAACCGAATTAGTTTACGGTGCCAGCTATCTGGAGTGGTTTGCCGAGGAGGCCAAGCGCGCCTACGGCGATGTAATAGCCCCGCCGGCCAACGATCGACGAATTGTCGTCATCAAACAGCCGGTGGGTGTTACCTGCTCGATAACCCCCTGGAATTTTCCCAGCGCCATGATCGCCCGCAAAGTGGCTCCGGCACTGGCCGCTGGCTGTCCATTTATTGCCAAACCCGCGCCGGAAACGCCGCTGTCCGCCCTGGCCCTGGCAGTATTGGCGGAGAAGGCCGGTTTTCCGGCCGGTATTTTCAATATTGTGGCAGGGCAGAACGCCCCGGCCATTGGCGCCGAAATGACTTCCAATCCTTTGGTGCGCAAGTTTACTTTTACCGGTTCCACCGCAGTGGGCAAGTTGCTTCAGGCCCAGTGTGCACAGACCATGAAGAAAACCTCCATGGAGCTGGGGGGAAATGCACCGTTTATCGTGTTCGATGACGCGGATCTGGATGAGGCAGTGAAGGGTGCCATCATCTGCAAATACCGTAATGCCGGTCAGACCTGCGTGTGCGCCAACCGCATTTTTGTGCAGGAGGGGGTTTACGAAGCGTTTTCCCAGAAGTTTATTCAGGCGGTAAACAATCTTACCGTGGGCAATGGCTTCGATAATGCAACTGATATTGGCCCGATGATTACCTCCAAAGCCGTGAATAAAGTAGAGGCTCTGGTAGAGGATGCGCTACAGAAGGGAGCGCGGACTTTGGTAGCAGGGGGCCCCAGTAGTATGGGAGACCGCTTTTATCAGCCGATGGTTTTGGGCAATGCCAACGACCAAATGAACCTATTTAAGGAAGAGATATTTGGTCCCGTCGCTCCCCTGTTTAAATTCTCCAGCGAGGAAGAGGCCATTCGCATGGCCAACGATACCGAATTTGGCCTTGCCTCATACTTTTACTCCCGTGACATTGGCCGGATTTGTCGTGTATCCGAAGGGTTGGAGTATGGGACGGTCGGGGTGAATGAGGGGATTATTTCTAATGAAATGGCCCCATTTGGAGGCGTGAAAGCATCGGGGCAGGGGCGTGAAGGTTCCAAATACGGTATTGATGATTACCTGGAGATAAAATATCTCTGTATTGGTGGCATCGATAAATAATCAAAGAGCGGAAGAGTTGAGTACTCCCCTCCAGGAGCCTATGCGACTCAATGACGATTATACGTATATGGGTACCTATCCACGGCGTGCTCCGGAAGAGGGCTATTCTTTGCTTTCAGCTCAGTGGTCTGTGGGGATAAGTGGTTTAAAATAGCCGGCTCGAAGTCATTTACTTGGAATCCCAATGGTTGTTGAGCCTATTGCGCGCGTACACTCCTGCTTTGGTGAGAAATTCGGTGTTCCTCGGCAACCAATGCTCGCCGATGCCAGTCGCGCAAGTATAGAGCTATTGCCACCACTGGATGTTGCGGATGCGGTGACGGGTCTCGAAGAGAACAGTCATATCTGGGTGGTTTTTCAATTTCACCAAGTCGCTGGCCAATGGTCTGCCAAGGTGCGCCCCCCACGCCTTGGCGGCAATAAAAAACTCGGTGTACTCGCCACCCGCTCTCCCTTTCGCCCGAATAATATTGGCCTCTCTGTGGTGCGCCTGTTGGAAGTACGCACTTCCCCCAGGGTGGAGCTGATTGTCGGCGGAGCTGATCTCGTAGATGGCACTCCTATTTTGGATATCAAGCCATACATCCCCTATGCCGACGCCCTATCTACAGCAGAGAGCGCATTTGCAGCCTCAGCCCCAAATTTGATACCGGTGCATATCCCTGAAGACATTCTGTTCCGGGCCAAGGAGTATCAGGATGACTGGGGAACCGATTTACCGCGCCTGATTCATCAGGTGCTGGCCCAGGACCCAAGGCCGGCCTACCAAGAGCCAGATCCCGAGCGGGTTTACGGAATGACCTTGTGTAACTTCAACTTGTGCTGGCGTTACACGGAGAAAGGAATACTGGTCGTATCACTGCAGCGCCTGTGAACGCAGGGTTATTAATCTGGCAATGAAATGGATGAATCCTCCCTTATTTCATTGTCGTCGGCGAAATACTGATGCAGATACGCGGATCTGGTGATATTTCACGAGCTAGTACCGATCAATGGTCGAGGACGGCGTATCCTTGTGTCGCATTAACCCGTTAGTTTGTTGGGTTATTAATAATCGAGTGAAAAATCCCGGCACACATACAAAAAAGTGGTAGTCAATCAGGGCCCCTTGCGTTAATAGATCCCTTCAGCTGCCTGCTGCCTCAAGTAGTGATATGTCATCTATCTTCGTGGAAATTGCAATTTCAACACAGCTAGCTCTTACCTGAAAATAGCCTCCCAGCTTGTTAGAGAATAGCTAATGTCAATACGTGAAACCTTTCGTTATCAGGGTCTCGACGCAGTGAGAGTTGGCCGCTTTAACACAGGGGTTAACACTACCTTTGTTGTTTACAGGCTTAATGGCACCGTTATAGATACCGGCCCCAGTAATCAGTGGCGCTACGTAAAGCCATTTATCCAAAGTGTTCCCCTGAATCAATTACTCCTCACACATCACCATGAAGATCACAGCGGCAATGCCGGGGCAATTCAGAAATTGACCGGCGTGCAGGCTCTGGCTCCAGAATTGACTATCGGTATTCTCAAAAAAGGATTTCGAATTCCACCTATACAAAAACTTTTTTGGGGAACTGCGGGAAAGGCAGAAGTGGCCCCTCTACCTGAGGAGCTCAGCATAGATGGAGAAAAGGTTGTTCCCCTGTTTAGCCCTGGCCATGCCAAAGATATGACCTGCTATTTACTACCGGAAAGGGGATGGCTTTTCAGTGCCGATCTTTATATCGCCAATTACTTAAAATTATTGCGGATAGATGAAGATGTCCCCACCTTACTGAACAGTATCAAAGGGGTGCTTTATCATTCTTTTGATGTAATTCTCTGCCCACACCGTGGTGTTGTAGAAAAGGGTTGGCAACAGCTCAATACCAAATATGAATTTTTATTAAATTTGAGCGGTGAAGCCCAAGAGCTACAAAAGAGTGGGCTTTCACTGAATGAGATTACCTTGCAGTTATTGGGTGAAGAGGGCCTGATAAGTAAACTGACTGGCTATAACCTTTGCAAGAGGAACCTCATTGCATCCAGCCTGAAAGTGGATCTGTCTCAGATGCCGAGCCTTTAGTAATTCGGATTTCTATTTGTGTAACTAGGGGTCTCTGAAAACCCTGCAGAGATATTTCGAAGTTATCCAGAAGCTCCCTAGTCTGACACAAAGCCCGGTTTCCTTCGTAAAGTGTATACTTACAAACCAAGCAGGCCTGACTTTTAGTTAATTGCTATATTTCAGGTTTCTAGTCGATTTAGGCTATTTTCTAAAAAAATTTTATTAATGTTGACGATCGTTTCACTGAATCATTATCATGCCAAATAATTACTGGAGCCTGCCCGGATTTTGTGGCAGATCAATCAGAAACTAAGAGTGATTGGCTTTGACAGGGAGTTTTACATCGATAATCCGCATGGTCGGATTATTGGTGGTTTTCTGCGTTAGTAAGCATGCACTAAGTACCGAAGTCTTGGCAGTAGAAGGTGAGCGCTGTATCGCAGCTCCAAGTGCCGATGCCTTTACTAGAAAGCATGAAGTATCCCCTCACACGTCTGAGCTGTGCTTTACACGACTTGAAGAATTAACTGGTACGCTCGAACAGCTTGTATTGATCGATGTCGCTTCGGGAGCAAATCGTGGCCAGATAGGGGGCCAGAGTGGAGGAGAGAAAAGCCCTCTTGCTATTACCCCCAGACAACTCAAAACCAAACACTTTCTCAAGCGTAAATCACTGCTGCTACTTTCCGAGCCATATAAAAGGCACTCCATGGCACAGCTCTGCCAGGAGCTGGTGCAGTCTGGCTTTGAAAACCCGAAGATCCTGATTGGTAAAAGACCACAGGGACTATTTCAAGAAGCACATCTTTCAGTTTCCGCCAACGATTACCTCGTTGAGCTTAGCCACTTTGGCGTGGTCACCGTTGCAGCCAATTCCTCAATCACCCAAGAGCTTACCCAGCTGGGAATTCCTGTTATTTCCAATCAGACAGACCAAGACCTGGAGACTACTGTACGCAATGCGTTCATCTCCTACTCGCTCAATGGCTACCTCCCGATTTTTATTGTTGGTGAGACGGAGCAAGAAAAGCGGCTAGAGAAACAACTAAGGAGAAAGTTTACGGAAGACGTTTTTGTGGTAACGGGTGGAGTAGAGGCGATAAAGAGAGCCCTGAGGAACGGCGCCCTGGGAGCAGTCAAGCGCGCAGGACTGGATGGAGTGCCGGGCTGTGCTGGTTAAAGGAAAACTTATTAATAAACTTGGCTTTGTTTGCCTGCTGGCAGCGCTAGTGGTTGTGGCGATTTGGAACTTTAAGCGGGCTAAACCCGCAGAGCCTGTCTATGATATTGCCAAAACCATACGCTACAGCTTTCAGGTCACCAATCAATCCAACCGCTTTATAGAAAACCCAAGCTTCAGTGTTTTCGCTCCAGTAAAGCAGAATGCCTTCCAGAAAACTGCAAATATCAACGCGAATCTACCCTTCAAACTGAAACTCGACCAGTCCGGCAACCAGACGCTGGAATTCGAATTGCCGGGTCTAGCCCCCTACGCAAGCCACGTAGTGAGTATCACCGCCGAAGTTAGTTTGGCCAGCACACCACAAAGCTACAACCTCAATAGCACACTGTTTCTCGACGAAGAACCGGGCATTGAAACCAAGACCCCTGAAGTAATTGCACTCGCAGACGCGCTAGGTGGCCAGCCCATGGAGATCAGTGGCTGGCTGTACCGCAATATCAAAGATATCGGCTATGTAGCGGAGGATAGGGGCGCACAATATGCAGTAACTGAAAAGAAAGGGGACTGCACAGAGTTCGCCTCCGCTTTTGTTGCCCTGGCTCGCGCTTCCGACGTTCCTGCACGAATGATCGGCGGCTTTATGACGAATAATTCAGGTCGTTTATTGGCTGAAAATTACCATAACTGGGCTGAGTTTAAACAGGATGACAGCTGGGCAATTGCCGATCCACAGAATAATGTCCTTGATACGAGTTATGGGGCATATATTGCTTTTTATAACTTCGATAAGTACTCACGTTTGGAGAATAGTCAGCGATTCTTGACTTATGACAATCGATTAAATGTACAGATGAAGTAAAAATGAATAGTTCAGGGGAAAGTGCGAGCTTCATGAAGACGGTATTTGAGTCAAAAATCGTGAACAATTCGACAATTTATTATATGTGATAGTCGCTTCTTAATGCGTTTGTCCTGTTTGATTTATTTCTGCAAGCTCGAGGAGCTTCACTTTTTCTTTGGAGGCGTCGCGATCATATTTTTTTGGTTCCCCTATTCCGTACCACTTTTAAGAAGAGAAAGCCCTAGTGAGAAAATGATTGTAGACTTATGTCACTTTTTTTAAGAAGAATAGCGTTTTAAATTGACCTGAATTTAATTTTTTGATTAGTATTCGGGATGTTAAATGGCTGCAGCTAGTGATAAGGCTGTACTAAAGCTAAAGAAGCAATGAGTAGTTAGCTGTGAAAGGGAGTTTTTCACCTTTAATCCGAATAGTTGGATTCTTGGTGGTATTTTTTTTGAGTAAAAGCATATTTGCTGCTGATATGACCTGTGTTGAATCCGACCGATGTGTGGCCGGCTTTACTGAAAGGTATTTTTCTTCAGCGCATCGAGACTCATCGCAAGAATCTGAGTTGTATTTCGTTCGTTCGGATGAATTAACTGGTACGCTTGATCAAGTTGCGTTGAACTGTGTGCCAATAAATACTACTTCATCAAATTTGTCACAAAATAGTACCCAGTTATCCGCACGACAGTTTAAAAAAAAGCTGTACTTAAAAGACAAATCACTTCTTCTTTTTTCTGAACCCCATAAGCGTCATAGCCTGGCAAAGCTCTGTTATAAGCTAGTTCAGTCCAGCCTTCGGAGTCCGAAAATATTAATCGGAGAATTTCCGCAAAAAAATAGCAGTCCTCATCGCTTCTTTATTTCTGCAGATGATTTCCTGGTAGATCTCAACCATTTTGGTGTTATCACTGTTGCCGTGAGCCAGAGAATCGCTGATGAACTTGCTGTTTTGAGTATTCCCGTTATCGCCAGTGAAAGTGATATCAACCTAAAAACGACAAATCACAATACTGAAATCGATTATTCCTTAAACAGTTATTTGTCGAAATTTATCGGTGGTCCGTCGGATGCAGAGCGTAACCTTCAGGCATTTGTTAACCAGCAGCCTAAAAATCAAGCCTCTGTGATTTCAAGTGGTATCAGTGCGAGAAAATGTGTGCTCAATAACAGCGTGCTTGGCGCCGCAAATAGAGCTGGATTCAACAGGGTGCCCAACTGTGCCGGTTAATCAAGGAAGTGTATTGAGCGCTATTGCCAAGAGATCCCTGCTTCAATATGTAATCGTAAGCACAGGCTTCTTTATATTAATTACCCCAGTGGCTCTTTTGTTGACTAAAATGACAGGGTCGCAAAGTGCAATATACGATCTACAAATGACGGTTCGCTATAGCTTCCTGGTGACCAACACCACATACAAATGGGTTGAGGGAGCTTCGTTCAGTGTTTTCGCGCTCATTAAACAGAATGCATATCAGATTGATGGATTTCTTGAAGCCGATCCTCTTATCAAAGTAGATGCCCCCAAATTCGTTTTACTGTCTGAGAAGTTAGGTCGCAATCCAAAAAAGATAGGTCGTTGGCTTTATCAGAATGTCAACAATATTGGCTTCATAACCAAAGATCGCGGTGCACGTTATAGTGTGTGCGAAAAGCAAGGTGACTGTACCGAGTTTGCCTCCGCATGTGTCGCTCTTGCAAGAACAGTAGATATTCCTCCAAGATGGTCGGCGGATTTATTTTTCAAAGTTATGGAAGGCTTCAAGCAAACAATTATCATAACTGGGCAGAGTTTAAGCAAGATGAGCGGTGGAGTATCGCCGACCCGCAGAATAATGTTCTTGACTCTGGCTATGGGTTTTACATCGCATTCTACAATTTTGACAAAAAATCTCGATTAGAAGGTAGTCAGTATTTATGAATTATGATCAAAGGTTAAGTGTGTAGATGAAGTAGCTCAGAAGAAATATGTAAATATCGATGGATTGTTTTTGCTTTTAATTTTAATGCGGCTCGGTTTGGGCCAGATTTTTTGGGGGAACAAGTGAAGGTTTGTTTATCTGGTCTACTCATCGCGGTTTTGATATCACTGGTAGAATATGTTCAAGCTGAAACGGATCAATATCATGATCTTGTGATTAATGATTCTCCGGTGGCATATTTCCCTATGGATGATAATCCAGACGGAACAATTACTGATGTTATGGATCTCTCTCTTGATTTAGTATCTAGAGATTCTCCCAACTTTATTGAGTTGCCTAGGGCTATAGGAGGGGCTGTTCGCTTTGATGGAGAGAGGCAAGTTCTTTCACTTGATTTAGAGGATCTGGATTTAACTCAACATTTCTCCTTTGAGTTGTGGGTCAAATTTGAGAGTCTGCCTTCTAGCCCCTGGGGTGATAACGCAGTTGTATTTGGACCAGGTGAATCTCGAGGATTGATGATTCCTAGCTATAGCAGACAACATTATTTAGGTAAGACAAAGGCGGGCCATGTTGCCTTTATTGCAGGTAATAGTGATGTTTCATGTGCTTTGTCTGACTCTGAGCCGGTATTGATAGGAGAGCTATATCACTATGCAGTGAGTTACGACGAAGAGAATGATCGGTTATCGCTGTATAAAAATGGACAGATTGTAGATAGTTTAGATGAATGTGGCCCGGAATTTGATGACGATGACTATTATAGCCTGGGAGGGGTAGACAGGGGCGATGGTTTCTTTGGAAATTTAGTCGATGGATTTATAGCGGATCTGGCAATATATGACCGTATAATTTCTCCGAATGAAATACTAAAGCATTACGAATCAGGCTCGCAATACCGATTAACGGATTCCGATACCGTCACTATAATGAGCACAACAAGAATTCCGATAGAGAATCAATTATATGATGGAAAATCGATAGTCGTTGATGGCGTTACTTTGGTTGTCGATGGAACTCACGAGTTTTCTAATTTGAGTTTGGAGAATGGGGCCAACCTAACTCACTCGGTTTATGCCACTCAACCACTAGACTTGACTGTTAGTGGCTCGATAAAGATTGATTATGATTCCAGTATTGATGTAAGCGGAAAGGGCTTGTTTTCGATTGGAGACGGCTCCCCTAATTCTGGGGGTAGTTATGGTGGGGTTGGCGGGAAGTATTGCGAAAATCCAGAAAAATGCGATATTTCAGGTACCGATCATACCAATAGCCCATTTGGCGACTATAAGCAGCCTTTTGAATTTGGCGTTGGCGGATTTGGAGATCCTGAATTTGGTGGTCAAGGTAGTAGGGGGGGTGGTGCGATTAAACTCACTGTTGGTGAGCGCCTTGAAGTATTTGGTGAGATTATTGCTTATGGTTCTGAAGGGTCGGATTTTGGCGGCGGTAGTGGTGGCTCAATATGGATTGACGCGTCGGAGATTATCGCTGATGGCTCTACATTAATTGATGCTTCGGGTGGGGGAAGTTGGTATGGAGGCAGTGGTAGCGGTGGGCGAGTAGCGGTCTACTATGACTCTTTCGTTTATCGTGAAGATGAAATGGAAATCCCTGAAACCGAAATATTAAATATAGTAGAAGATTTAATATTTTCAGAGACAGGCCCTGATAGCCGAACATACGGCGGTGCAGGAACGGTATACCTCTATGATCGTTCTTTGCCCTCAAATAATGCAGTATTACGAATAGCAAGCCCTTATTACTTTGAATGCAATCAACCTCCTATCCCTCAAAGTGGAGACGGTTCAGATCTGCAGCTAATGGCAGTCAATGATAATACTTTGCAGGAAGTTAATCTCTGGGAAGAGTGTGAGGAAAGTTTAGGCAGAACTTATTTAGAAGGTCAAATAGATGGCAGATTATCTGTGGAAAAAGCAAAGGTGGTTTTGAAAGATGGCGTATCACTGGCTTCTTCAATCACAGGTGCTTCGAATGAATTTTCCCAAGTTGTTGCCGAGGGAGATCTCCGGGTCGCTAATGACAATCTGGTGGTAGATGGAGTCATACTGGAGTTGGCAAGAAGTCATGAATTCAATTCAATAGCGATTCAAAACCGTGGAAAGATCACAACTCCTAGCGCATCCGAGAGCTTTTCTTCTGGTATTACCTTGCGCACCAATAATTTCTTTATAGGATACGATTCATCTATTGATGTTGTTGGGAAAGGCTACCTTCCAAATGATGAGGTCAGTAATGGAGCTGGCGGCAGTTATGGTGGGGCGGGGGGCTTCGATCCCGATGGCGAGGGTTCCGATGATAGTAATCCTACGGGTTCTACTAACGGGGTGTATGGAAATTTCTATTCGCCCATAGATTTTGGTGTAGGCGGCCGTAACGAAGATGATGACGCAGGAGTACGTGGTGGCGGTGCGATACATATAATTGCTGACAAATTGCAGTTATATGGAAGTATCTCTGCAGATGGCAGAGACGCGAATGGTAATTATGACGGTAGTGGTAGTGGCGGTTCTGTTTTCCTGGATATTGGTGAACTGGTAACTAATGAGGACAGCTTAATATCTGCTAATGGGGGCTATTCAAGATATGGTGGTTCAGGCGGTGGCGGCCGTATCGCTATTTATTACGAGTCTTTAGGCGAGTTAGATGTTGAGCAGGTTGTTGCTGATGGGGGCGGGGTATCCGAAGGCTATGCTGGGCAAGGCGGTTCTGTCCACATTTCTGAGCAAGTTGTCAGGGTAAAATCTGTAAAGCCTAGTGGTTATATTGGAGAATCAATAGCTAACATTACGATAGAATTTGGCCGCGCATTAGATCCCGATCAACTCGAGGTTAATGATTTTGAGCTGATTAACTCTGAAGGCAGTCCGGTTACTATCAATTCTATAACCGCTATCGATACCAAGCTGTATCAAGTCAATTTTGAGCAACCCTTAGCTGAGGGTAGCTACACACTGAAAGTTGGCCCTAATATTTTCGGTCTGAATGGGCGGGGCATGGATCAGGACCTTGATGGTATTGAGCTTGAACCGGGAGATGATCAGTTTTCAACTTCGCTCACAATCGATGTTACCCCACCGCAAGCGCCAATATTGGATCTTCCACAGGCTCCATTTGTGAATCTTTTCCAAAGTGGCAGAGTCACGCTTTCTGGCGATCGAGAAAATGATACGGCTATTTGGCTAGATGGAAAACTCCTCGTTACATCGGGATCAGGTAAATGGTCTGTTGATCAATTTTTACCGGAAGGAGAGTCTACGGTCACACTGACTGCTAGAGACTTAAGTGGTAATTTATCCAGCTCGGTATCATTGAAGTTTTTGGTTGACAGTAAAGTTCCATCTGTTTCAGGGGTTTATCCATCTGGGCTTGTTAATATATCTCCAGCGCAGGTAACTATAGTTGTTGCAGAGGAGGGAAGTGGCATTGACTTACAAAACACTTCTATTAGCATCAAACGAAATAATATTGTGCTGGCCGGCACCACAAAGCTTTATGATGGTCAGCTCCAATATACCCCTGATGCACCATTTTTTGATGGTGATTATGAAATCTCTGCTCAAATCGTAGACAAGGTAGGTAACTCATCTGGCTTACAAAAATACTTCTTTACGCTGGATACTACACCGCCGTTGCCATCTGTTCTTGATCAATATCAGAGCTTAACCAAGTTCGACACTCAGACCATTGGCGGTAGCAAAGAGGTCGACAGTGAAATTCTGATAAACGGTACTCTGATTCATACTGATGCAGGTGAAGCTGACTGGACGACACAAGTCACTCTGATAGAAGGTAATAATAATTTTTCGATTGTTGTGCGTGACGAGGCTGGTAATGAAAGTGCGCCGGTACAGGTTAATATTCGTTATGATAAGACCCCACCGGGCCCAGTAGCCGTGACGATTGATCCAGAGGGCACAGGCACCGATCTGTTACTGGATTGGAGTGCTTACGACGAATTTATTAACGGTAACGATATTAGCGAATATCGTGTTTATCAGAGCGCTGGCAGCTTTACCGATATAGCCGGTAAAACACCGGTAGCGGTTTTGCCTCAAGGTAGCCAGCAAGTTCGTATTGAAGGATTACCTCGCGACACTCAGGCACATTTTGCCGTGGTGGCTTATGATTTATTGGAGCAATTTAATTCAATCGTGACATCAATAGGGACAACGCCACTGGATACGCAGGCGCCCGATGAAATCTCCAATTTAACGGTCGATCCCGGTGTGGACAATCTGACGTTACGCTGGAGTCCTTCGCCGAATTCAGCGGGTGATTTATCTGGTTACCAGGTGGAGTTTGTACAGGACCCTGATGGGAGAGTGGATGATATACCGCTAGCATCCATCATTGATCCGCTGGCGACAGTGCAGTATCAAGTAACCGGGCTTTCAGCCGCTACTTCATACCCATTACGCATATCTGCTTACGATGGCGATGGCAATGTGTCTGCTGGTATCAGCGATTCAGGAACAACGCTATTGCCCAACCCGGCCGTGGTGAGTACCGAAGCACAGAGCAACCGTATTGAAGTGAACTGGTCCAGTGTGGGGCCATATGAGTTGCTTAAACACTATTCGGTATATGTAGAAGAAAATGATTTCACAACAATATCCGGTTTACAGCCAAAAGTAGTACATGAAAAGGGTATAGCCAGTGATACTGAGCACACTTGGGCTGTGGCGGGTTTGAAGAATGGCACAACTTATTTTGTTGCAGTGGCTTCGGTCAACATTTCCAACGGTTCCAATCCTGTTGTTAATTCAGTAGCTGTAACTCCTGTAGCAGAAACGGATGGTCCATCGATCGGATCAGCACAATACAGGCAAGGGACAGAATTACTGGATCTTACGCTGTCGCCTCTGATGACAAAAGACGGAAATTTTGAGATAGCGGTATCCGATTTGTCTGGCGTTGCACGGGTCGAATTTTATCTGAACGGTAATTTACTCGGCACTGAGTACACGGCAAACGACAATATCTTTGCTCGCAGTATTGCACTATTGAGTTTGGCTGATAGTGAACACGCCTTAACAGTGAAGGCCTACGACGTTTGGGAAAATGTCACTGTTTTGGAATATCCGTTTAGCGTAGCCCTGGCCTCACCGGCTGCGCCACAAATTAGCAGCCCAGCGGAAGGCTGGTTGACCAATAATGTCCTGGTCACCATTGCCGGCACTGCAGAAAAACAAACCCAGGTTCAGGTTTATCGCAATGGCACTCCTGTGGGAGATATCGATGGGGTGGATAGCTATGGCAAATTCCAGATAGAAATTTCCCTGGAAGAGGGGGAAAACCAGATTACCGCCGCAGCGGAATACCCCGGCCGCAGTGGCTTTGGTGCCCAGAGTGCAGTGCGCAAAATCAACCTGGATACCACCATTCCCAATGCGCCGGGTAATGTCAGTGTTATCGAGCGGGAGCTGGGACAGATATCCCTGTCCTGGGACGCGGTAACGAGCGATGACAACAGCAATCAGATTGCGGGCTATAACGTCTATCGTTCCAGCGCGGCGTTTACTTCCGTACTGGAAGCAGAACGCATTAATGCGCAACTGCTGACAGAACTTAAATACAACGACCTGCCCGCAGAAGACGGCCACTATTTCTATGCCATCACCGCGGTGAATGAAGCAGCCACCGAAGGCAGCCTGTCCAGCCGGGTGGAAGCCACAGCGGATAGCGAAGGCCCCCATGCACTGCAAGTGAGCTACCAGTCCAACGGCTTGGTGGATAGCACCACCGGTCGCCACGGGCCGGGCACGATAGAAGTCTCAGTGCAGTTTGATGAGCCTCTACGCAACAAGCCGTACTTTGCCCTCGCGCCCGATGGCGGAGTGCCGATCGCGGTAGAACTCAGCAAAGATTACAGCGATGACACCCTCTACACCGGCAGCTTTGTGATTGAGCCGGGTATGTTGTCAGGCACCGCCTACGCGGTAATGTCCGCCCACGACAATGTCGGCAACCGCGGCACCATTGTGGAGCAGGGCACCAGTCTGTTGATTGATGCCCAGGGACCCGAGGTCATTGCCCTCGCCCTAAATCCCGGCGAACCACTGCAAGTGCACGAGCAGGATGGCCTGCAAGTGGAAGTGGTGCTGCAACTGAGTGACGAAGTACAGCCCGGTGCAATGCCCACGCTGGTGCCGCTGGTGGATCACATCGCAGTGCCCGGTTTGGAAGAGGGGATTGCACTTAACCGCGATGCCCAATCCACCCAGGGTCAGCCCCTGTGGGTGGGCAGCTTCACCCTGCCCACTTCCGCCGGCCGGGATGAAGACGGCAATCCCAGCGTGGAAAGCCTGCGCTTTAGTTTCCAAGCCCTGGACGACCTGGATAACCTGAGCGATAAAATCCGTGTGGCCAATAACTTCCAGGTTTATCAGGGGGATCTGCCCCCCTTGTCCATTCCACAAAATCTGTACGCCACCGCACTGCCCGGCGGTGAAGTGGCACTGCAGTGGGATGCGGTGGAAGATGCCCGCTACGTGCTGTATCGCAAAGGAGAAAGCGATGCGGACTTTATAGAAATTCAGCGCCTGTCTGACACCAGCGCCAGCGATAGTCTGCCCAGTGATGGCGATTACTATTACGGTATTGCCAGCGAACGCCGCAGCAATGATCAGATCGCAGTCAGCGCCATGAGCGCACCGGTCAAAGTGGGCGCCGACAGCATCGCACCGGCAATACCCACCGAACTGGCCTTGGAATTAAACGGAGCCGGTATCGTCGCCACCTGGCAGGCGCCCAGCGCCGATGCCCAGGGCAACTCCGAAGGTGCGGACACGCTCATCTATAACCTCTATCGCTTGAATCTCGCAGAAGGGGAAAATGCCACAGCGGAAACCCTGCAGGGTATTGCACCTCTGCAAACGGGGATACCAGATACCATTGCCCTGGACGCCAAGCCCAGTGAAAGCGAGCACGCCTATGTGATTACCGCGCTGGATGAAGCCGGCAATGAATCCGCACCCAGTAATACCGCCTATCTCAATTTTGGCCTGTTGCCGGTGTCCGACTTGAGTATCCGGGTGGATGCCAATGGCAATCCACAGCTGCAATGGAACCACAGCGGCACAGCCATCGCCGGCTACCGGATTTATGTAGGGGAAGATGATGGCCTACAGGAAATTACCAGCGCCCTGATTCCCCACAATGGCAATCCCACCAGCTTTGTCGATGGTGACTACAGTGCAGCCGAGCAGGGTATCAATAGCGAGCGTCGCTACACCGTGGTTGCCGAAGACAGCCAGGGTGCCACCAGTATCGGCCACAGCCTGCTGCTGCCCGCCCTCTCGGTAGAAGTGGTGGAAGCGCAAGAGGGTGAGTCTGCGATTAAACGCGGAGTGATGAACGAAGTGCGTTTCCGTGTACAAAATCGTGGCAGTGGCGACATCAGCGGAGTCAAACTGTTTGCCAGCGTAAGTGACAACGGCATAGACCGTCAGCATCAATCCGTAGCCTTCAGTGTTGCCGCCGGCGGCCTGGTGGAAGTACCGATCGTTATCGGCGGTTACGACAAACTGGATACCCTCAGCGATATCCAACTGCGCCTGGAACAATCCCCGTTGCCGGGAGAAACGGTATTGATCAATGCCGCAGACCAGGTACTGGTGGGCGATGCCGCACTGCGCCTGGGCCTGGAAACAGACACCCTGTATCGCGGTGGTATTGGCAAGGTGCGCTTCACCCTGGAAAACACCTCTGCGGTGGAAAGCGAAGTGCTGGTGGCACGCAACAATGGCAACGCCGCCTCCGACGAAGTGCGCGTGCGCATTGAAGATGTCGACGGCAACCTGCTTTCACTGCAATCGGTGCAGCAATTTACCGGCGATGTGATTACTGTCGCCAGTGGTGAAACCGTGGCCCGCATGCAGCCTGGTGAGACTTTTGTGTCTGACTGGATCGAAGTCCCCATACCCGCCGCCGCTCCAGATGATGTCACTATCGCACTGGAGATTGACCACTTCCGTTACCACACCGGCAAAGCCACCCAAGTGGTTATCGAAGGCAACGGCACACGCACCCAGGCCTCCCTGCAGGAAACTGCCTACTACGGCGAGCTGGACAGCGTAACCCCGGCACAGGTTTACGGTGTAGAGGAAAAAGTCACCATTACCGGACGTGCGCTAGACCGCAACAGTGACGCACCCATGGGCAATGTACCTTTATCCCTGGTGATGGAACTGCGCGGCTTCGAACGCAATGCCTCGGTCATTACCGATACCTCCGGCAACTTCGCCTATGAGTTTGACCCGCAAGGGCAGAGCGGCAACTGGCGCGTTTCCGTGATTCACCCGGACAGCCTGGGTCGCCCGGCTCAGGGTGCATTTGCCGTGCTCACCTCCTCGGTCACCCCAGGGCAGTTAAGCGCAAATATTCCGCGCAACTATACCCAGGAAATGCCGATCACCATTACCGCAGGCCACGGCACCACACTGAGTGATGTGCGCCTGGTATCAGTAGCCGCACCGGATGAAGAGCAAGTGCAAATCCCCAGCGGCTTGCATCTGGATCTGGGCGCGGTGATCGAACTGGCCGCGCAGGAAAAGGGCGTAATTAATCTCTCCCTCTCTGGCGACAATCTGGCACCGGAGCAGGGCTATCTGTACTTCCAGGTACTGGCCTCGGTGAATGGTATTGAGCAGGTACTGGAAACACTCTCACTAGAATACAACCTCTCAGAAAGTCGCCCGGTGATTAAATCCACCCCGTCTTTTGTCGATAGCGGTGCAGCTCTAAATGGCACCACGACAGAGACCATCCAGGTGAAAAACACCGGCTTCGATGCCCTGCGCAATACCACCCTCACCCTGGTGGATAGCGAACAAAACCCAGCACCAGCCTGGGTGCGTATCGATGGCACCAAAGCGCTGGGGGATATGGCCATCGGCGATAGCCGCGATATTACTATCGCCTTCAGCCCGGATAATGCCGTGGAGCAGGGCAACTACGAGTTCCACCTGCTGGTGGAAGGGGACGGCGGCTACAGCTTTACCGTGCAGCTGTTTGTGGCCGTAGTGACCTCGGAAATCGGCAACGCCTTCTTCCATATCAGTGATATCTACACCGCCACCCTCGGTGAAGACAATACCCTGATTCCAGGGCTGTCCGATGCCAAGATCGAACTGCAAAACGAACAGGTGCTCTCCGAAACCCGCACCATCAACAGTGACGCCAACGGCGAAGCCTTCCTGCAGGATCTGCCCGCAGGCCGCTACGCCTACCGCGTCACCGCCTTCGATCACGAAAGCGTATCCGGCCGCCTCTGGGTAAAACCCGGAGCCACGGTTGCAGAAGATGTTTTTCTGATGAACCAGATCGTCAGCGTCGAATGGCAGGTGAATGAAATTAACCTGGAAGACCGCTACGAAATCAAACTGGAAGCCACCTTCGAAACCCAGGTACCGGTTGCCGTGGTCATGCTCGACCCCATCAGTGTCACCCTACCGGATATGCAAAAAGGCGATGTATTTACCGGCGAGCTCAGCCTCACCAACTACGGCCTGATCCGCGCAGAGTCCATGAGTGGCAGCCTGCCCACAGGCAATGATGCGGTGTCCTTCGAGTTCCTCGCCGAAGTACCGGAAACCCTGGAAGCCGGGGAAGTGGTGTATATCCCCTACCGCATCACCGCCCTGCGGGACTTCAACCCCAATGAAGAGGGCGAAGCCAGTGGCGCCGGTTGTGGTACCTACAGCTACCAGTATCAAGTGAGCTACCAGAGTCGGTGTGCCAATGGGCAAGTGGTTCCCGGCGGAACCTCCACCCACTGGGGCACAGCTTCTTACGGCTCCTGTGGCGGTGGTGGTAGCGGCGGCGGTGGTGGCTACTACTACAGCGGCGGCAGTGGTAGCGGTGGCAGCTACGGCGGTGGCTACTCCCCAATCAGCAGTGATGACACCCTGCGCTGTGCACCCGATCCCGCCTGTGACAGCCCAGAGTGCAACAAGGACAACAGCAGTCCTCAATAATTACCGCTCGGCTCTCCCAACATCAACCAGGGAGAGCCGCGCTTAAGAAACACAAGAACAGAATATTTTGGCGGATATCCGTATCCGCCCTTAGAAAAGACCAGGAAATGATCATGCAGTTTTTTACCGGGGACTCCGCACAGGGATTAGCGGCAAAATTATGGGAAAAAAATGGGAGGTTGCTTACCTCCCTGTGCTTGGGCATCACAGTCTCCCTCTGTACTTTGTTTGCGGCCCCCGACGCACTGGCCAAACCCGGAATCAGTAGCGACGGTGCCGCGCCCCGCGCAGTGAGTTCCGCCAACCGGGAAGACCTGGAAGATATGCGGGTAAAGGTCCTCGGTGGCGATGTACGCATGACCCGTCGCTGGACCCACAACGGCTGGGAATGGAATAGCCGCTGGAACCCAATCATTGACTACAGCCAATTCAAACCCACGATCAGTCTAGGGGATCGGGGTGCACTCAATGCCTTTGAAACCGAAGCGAAAATGGGAGCCCTGCAAAACTTCGGCAAGGGCACTTTCCGAGCGGGCAGTGGCGGCGGTGCTGGTCGCTTTGGACTCGCAGCCAGGCAGGGAAAAGTAACACTGGGCTGCAAGCAGCCCTATGAATATTATATTTTCCGCAACGGTCAAGCTTACCGCCCGGAAAAGTTCCGTTCCGATGTCCTCAACTGTATTAGTCCCGATGGAGACAATTATCACACACAGCTCAGCCAAACCATCAGCAAAGACGGAGATGATTACACCTGGCGGGATAGAAAAGGCAACCTGATTTTTTACAAAGAAGGCAAGCTCAAATATTACGAAGATAAAAACAATGTACGGGTTACTCTGGAATACAATGACGACCGTGTAAAAGCGGTCAAAGACCACCACGGCAACACCGTAATTAGCTACCACTGGCAGGAATATACCGAGTGGGTCAACGGGCTGAAGGTCAGCAAATACCTACTGAAAAAGCTGGAAGACTACACCGGCCGCACGGTTACCTATCACTATGGCGAAGACAGTGGGGATGCTCTCAACTACCGCCAGCTAATCGCCGTTACCGATATGCGCGGCCACAACTGGAGCTACCAGTACCGCACACTCTCCAGTGGTGAGCGCACTTTACAGAGCATGACCGACCCCAACGGCCGTGTTACCACTTACTCCACCAATGCCGATGGCCATATCAACGGCTATGATAATGCCGATGGGGCCGGTATCAGCTATAGCCATAGCTATGACAACCAAAGTAAAACCTACAAATTTACCCAACGGGATAACTCCGGTGTAGTGACCGAAACCTGGAACAACGCCGCGGGGATGCCGGTAAAGAAACTGATTAGTGGAGAGCTGCAATACCAGATTGAGTATCAGTACTCTAATAACAAAACCGCAGACGACTTTGCCGAACAATATCGCTACGCTGGTGGCACCCAATTAATAGCCGATGTGAATGCAGCGCCGATTAGAATTATCAGCAGTACCACCACTGACGCCCGCGGCCTGGAAACCAAACGCTATTACGATACCTTCCGCAATATCACCCGCACTGAATATGCTGATGGCAGCTACACCACTACCGAATGGAACACCGAACTCACCCTACCGCTGAAAAAGCGCGACGAGCGCGGCGTAATTACCGAATACGGATATGATGACAAGGGGAATCGCCTCTCTCTTACCGAAGCCCTGGGAACACCTGATCAGCGTACTACGCGCTATACTTATGACCAATACGGCCAACTGAAAAGTGAGACCACCGGCGAATCTACAGCGGACAATACCGTTCTGGCCACTACAAGCTGGGAGTACGATAACTACGGTAACATTACCAAGGTTACCGGTCCCGACGAGCAAGTGACCGCGTATAAAGACTATGATGCAAACGGCCATGCCCATACTGTACTAGATGCGCGCCTAAAAACCTGGAGTAGAGACTTCGATGCGGTCGGCAACCTGTTGTCAGGCCTTAACCCTTATGGCCAAGGTAAATTATACGAATACGACGATGCTGGAGACTTGGTCAAAGTGACCGATGCCAGTGGCACTAGTCTGAATATTACCAATAATGCCTCTGGATTACCCCTGACTGCCACTGACAATACCGGCAACCAACTTAAACTGGACTATGATAAGGGCGATCGTCTCGCTATCATTACCGATGCCGAAGGGGCATCCACTGGTTTGGAGTATGATAGCCAGAATCGCTTAAGGGCTATCACCGATGGCGAGCAGAACCGTACCACATTTACCTACCAGCAAAACCTGCTTTCAAAAATTGAGTACCCTACTTATGCGGAAGAATTGGGTTATGACAAGCGCGATCGAATCGGGCATAGCAAGCAAAAAGCCAATAATCAGGAATACTTGCGCAGCTATGGGTACGATCTCGGCAGCAATCTCAGAAGTGATATCGATGCGCTAAAAAACACAGATAAATATGACTACGACCACCTGAGCCGCTTAGTTGCCATTATCGATCCAGTTAATGGTGGGGATAAGAAAACAGAATTTACGTACGACGCTCGAGATAACCTATTAGAGGTTAAAGATCCGGAAGGGCGTTTAACAGTTTACACCTATGATAAAAATGATCGCCTAAAAACAGAGACCAGACATGACTTTATTGGCACTAATAAGCAGCTATTCTACAGTTATGATGGTAACGGAAACTTAACTGAGGTCACCAATCCCCAGCAGGAAAAGCGTGTTTTTGGCTATGATAATGCCAACCGGTTAGCTAGGCTGGAGGTTTTTGCTAGTAAGGCTAATGCGCACCCTGTCAAGGTGGTGGATTATTATTACAATAACAAGGCCCAGTATACGGGCTATCTACAATACCCAGGTACCGATAATGCTAATGTTACTGCCGATATTGTTCGCCATGGTGAGACTTATAGATACGATAGTTTAAATCGCCTGGAGTCCGTCAAGGTGGACTACTATGACGAGGGAGAACAGTCCGAGTCAGTGGCTTTCTCCAAATCCTATAGTTACAGCTATTATGGTAATGGCCAGAAAAAAACCTATACCAGTCCAGAAGGTATTACCTACACTTATTTCTACAATAAAAATAATCAGCTGGCCGCCGTACATATTCCCGGCGAGGGCCAACTAGCCTGGACGGATTTTCACTGGCTGGCTCCTCAGACTTTACTCCTACCAGGCGGCAATAGAATCACCTTGAGTTATGACGACTTTTTACGTGTTAAAGATAGAGTGCTTATAGATAGTGCAGGTAATGATAAAGCGCGAGCTGTTTATGAGTACGATCTAGAAAATAATATCCGCAGAATTACTTCTGAACATGGTGAATATACCTTTGACTATGACAATCTATATCGCTTGACAGAGGCAGATTATCCATTAGAAAACTCAGCCAATGATGAGAGATTTACCTACGATGGCGTTGGTAATCGTACAAGCCATGGGCACAGAGCGGATGGCAATACCGGAAATGACTTTGATGCCTCCAAGTCTCAAAGCAGCTATAACAACCATAATCAATTGGAAGCTATCTCGGGCGATAATAGTGCCAGCTTTAAGTACAATGATAATGGCCATACCATTCAGAAAGTACAGGGCGGTGTTACCTGGGACTATCACTATAATCATGAAGAACGCCTGATTGCTGTCGACAAAGACCAACTTACCGTTGGTAAATATCAATATAATCCCTATGGACAGAGGATATATAAGGAAGCTGAAAGTGCCACTTACTTCCTTTATAACGAAGAAGGTATGGTTGCCGAGTATGATTCTGTTGGAGACTTGATTAAGGAATATCACTTTAAACCGGGCAAGCCATGGATGACAGAGCCCTTATTCCAAAGACTAACCACTGGTGAAGTATTTTATTATCAAAATGATCATCTGGGTACGCCCCAGAGAATGCTTGATAAAACAGGGGTCGTGGTTTGGGAGGGTCATTATACTGTTTTTGGTGAAGTGAAAATACTTTCCGCAATTACTGAGAATAATTTTCGATTCCCAGGGCAGTACTACGATGTTGAATCTGAGCTTTATTATAATTTATTTCGTTACTTCGATTATAAGGTTGCTCGATATCTGTCTAGAGATAGGATTGGGTTAAGGGGGGGGCTTAACCCTTATGGCTATTCGCTTCAGAATCCGTTTAGGTTTTATGATCCGGAGGGTAAACTTGCTTTGGCAGTTCCCGCTGCTTTTATTGCTTTGGCCGCGGCGGTTGTTTGTGTGGCAGTAAATTGTGGAGAGGGATTAGCTGATTTTTTAAATGAGGCGATAGGTGATAGTTCTGATGATTATGATTTTCCGTACAGCGACGAGGATGACTTTGAAATTCCAGATTTTGATAAGGATCTAGATAAATATTGGGAAGATAATGACCTTCCAAACCCAGATAAAGTATACGATAAAGATGAAGATGAGGAGAAGGTTGAGGAGGGAGAAATTCTCAATAAGTGTATTATGGAGTGTCTTGATGAGCTAGATGATGGCAATTTCGATAGGTGTGTTCGAGAATGTAGGGATAGAGAAAATGCAAAAAGGTGTTAAGGTGTTACTGGTGATTAATGACGAAAAAGCTGCAAGAGATATATGCAATATTCAAGCTTAATGCAGTAGAAAGCTTCGTTCAACTTTAGATATTGTGAAAGATAATTTGCAGTGAAGATGAAGTGAAGATTTATGAAAGCAGGTTGAGTGTAGTGTTAGGCCTTCTCATGCTTGATTTGAGGGGCCTCATTTATAAACAGCATCCGGAATTACTGCCGCTAAATTCGCGCAGTGATCCCTATAAGAAAGGTTTTTGATTGAGGATGTTAGGGGTTGAAATTATGAGTAATAAATATTTTATAAGATAGCTAGTTGTTTTGTAATCGTTATTCATGTCTACATACCATAGAAGTTTTCTTGAATGAGGCTAATTTGGTGCTGAATCCACTTGTCTGGGGGTAGTGCCTGGATGATTTTCGATCGTTTTGGGTGCAGTGTTTTACTTCATTGTTCTTATGTGGTGATGATTTTTGGGTTTCCAGGGGCAGAGAAAGAAAATTATTTCTTTAGTTTGTTTTATTGTCTCTGGAGTGATTCTTTTTGTGGTGGTCTTTTCGTGGAGTGGGTCTATAGCTCTATGAATCTCGTCCCGGAGTGGGTAAAGATGGGGGCCTTTTTGATTTCTGTGTTGCCTCTACTACTCTCAATCAAGCTTATTCACCAGGCATTTCCTTCTAAGAGTAGAAGTTAGTTTGAAGGTTTTTAGTTGTGAAGAAAGGCTTGAAAAAAGCTATTGTGCTGAACGTTAAGTGGGAAATTATAACTTCTTTGGGTGGTAAAAATGATAAAACTTTTTATGGATAAAGATAATTTATATTTCGCCTTTACACTTCTGCTGGCTGTTATGGGTGGTTTCATGTTTTTCTGCTTCTTGTGGTTATTGGAAGCGGTGAGTGAAAAATTTGGCATTTTTCTTCCTCATTGGGTGTTTGTGATCTCCTTGGGGAGTGTGGTGGGCCTGATTATTGGTGGGGTTGATATGGCAACTCGATGCTACTCCAGATCGCTTCAGGATGATATGTCAGGTTCCTGTAAATAGATATTGCTATGTTTGTGGCGAATCGGCTTAAAGTGACTTGTGCCGTTGATTAGGGTAAGAGCCCTCAAAGTTTGAAAAATATTTGGAAATAAAGAATATGTTGCAAGATTGGGGAAAGTGGACTGCGGTTTGGTGTTGTGCATTGGGCACACCAGTAGTTGCAGTGGCACAAGATGAGGCGCTCTGTGCTGAGGTGCGCATAGAGATACTGCAGGAGCTCACACTGGAGCGCCAGGGCTTTGAGGCCATTATGCGCATTACCAATAGCCTGGATACCTTCGCAATTGAAGATATCAGTATTACGGTTGATTTTGCCGATGATGAGGGTAATCGAGTAACCGCTACTTCAGACAGCGCGGATAGCGATGCAGAATTCTTTATTCGAATAGATGATACCCAAAATGTCGGTGCTCTGGTGAGCGGTGAGGATGGCGCTGTCACCGATGGGGAGATTAGTGCAGGTAAGGTGGGGGAGTTCCGCTGGCTGATTGTGCCTACTGCCAATGCTGCCGGGCAGACGGATAACGGCGAGCTATTTTTTGTCGGGGCCACGCTGTCATACTCTTATGGGGGTAAGGAAGAGGTGGTGCAGGTAGCACCGGATTCCATTGTGGTAAAACCGCAGCCACTGCTCACGCTGGATTACTTTCTTACCGAGCAGGTGGTGGGGGACGATGCCTTCACCCCTGAAATAGAAGCCCCGGAGCCTTATACCCTGGGTGTGCGTATTGATAATAACGGTTATGGCACTGCGCGCTCAGTCAATATCGAATCCGCCCAACCGAAAATTGTGGATAACGAGCAGGGTTTGGCGATTGATTTTGCCATTACCAATAGCTTTGTGGAAAACCAACCGGTAAGCCCCAGCTTGTTAATTAATTTCGGCGATATTGCTTCTCAGGAAATGAAGGCGGGTCGCTGGGTGATGGAGTCTTCCCTGTCTGGGAAGTTTACCGGCTTTGAGGCCAGTTTTACCCACGCCGATGAGCTGGGAGGTGAGCTGACTTCTCTGATTGATGCTACTAATGCGCACCTGTTAATTAAAGACGTGCAGGTGGATCTACCGGGACGAGATAATGTTTTGGATTATCTTGCTTACGGTAGTGATAACGGCTTGGCGGTATACGAAAGCGAAAATACCGGTGCGGACCTCACTCTGTGTCGCAGCTGCGCCGAGGTAACCACACTTTCCTATTCCCTGGGCTCTGAAAGCGGCGGTACCCGCAGCTTGAGCGGCAATGCTGTTGGTGGTTTTGGTTATATCGAAGTCAGTGATCCCTATGCGGGGGAAAAAGTGTTACAGCGGGTAGTAGGCGATGATGGTCGCGAGCTGAACAAAAATAATTATTGGCTATCGAAAAAACGCGCGTCTAATAAAGTGGACTTCGATTATTTTATTAATGTCTTCGATTACGATGGCACCGATAGTTATACACTACACTTTGTCGATTCCGTCGCATTGCCCCAGGCGCCGGTGATTCAGGCGATTCTGGATCGCACAGGCCATGAAGGCGGGCAGATCGGTTTCCTGGTGCAATCCTCCGACCCCAACGGCACGGTGCCAAAACTTTCCTCAAGTAGTTTGCCTTCCGGGGCTATTTTTACCGATGGCGGGGATGGTACTGGCATTTTCCGCTGGGAGCCGGCGATCGGCCAGGCGGGTAACTATATCGTTTCTTTTACCGCAAGCGATGGTGCCCTCTCAAGTGCCCGCACTGTTAACATGAAAATTAATCCTTCTTCAGACACCGATGGCGATGGCCTCGATGATGCCTGGGAAATGGAGCATTTCGGTAATCTGGATCGCGATGGCACTGGCGATTACGATGAAGATGGCCGCACCGATGCGGAAGAAGAAGAGGCGGGTAGTGACCCCACAGTGCCAGAAGTGGCCCCTGGCGCGCCCCAACTGACTAGCCCGATGTTTGATGGAGAAATCCTTGATGGTGCCGTTGCGTTGCTGCCGGTACTAACCATCACCAACGGTGAACATGCTGCGGATTTGAGCGTTGCCTACGAATTTGAAGTCTATGCCGATGAGGCAATGCTGACCAAAGTCGCCAGCGCCACTTTAGATGAGGGCACTGATACTACAGTTTGGTCGGTGGCTGTTGAAGATTTGGTATCCGGTCAGGTATTTGTGGATAACAGCCTCTACTATTGGCGCGCACGGGCGATTACCCAGGTGGAAGCCGATGGCGGTGATGTGCCAGTTGCCTCTAACTGGGAGGCCAGCCGTTTCTTTATCAATACTACCAATGATGCGCCGACTGCGCCGGCAATCAATGCCCCACAACTGGACGCGATTGTGGCAGAGACACGCCCAACGTTGAGTGTGGCTCACGCCTTTGATGCGGATCGGGATACGCTCAGTTATGGATTCGACCTATTCCATGAATCCGATCTGGATAACCCCAGTGCTCAGGTTTCCGGCCTCCTACCGGGTGGTAATTTCCAAACCAGCTGGCAGGTGCCAAACCCCCTCGTCGAAGACAACGCTTACTTGTGGAAGGCCTGGGTAGAAGATGAGCATGGTTTACGTACAGAAAGTGAACTGGGGTCCTTCCTGGTCAGTACCCTAAATAATGCGCCTACAGAGCCGGTAGTAGCGTCTCCCAATGATACTGTGTCCAAATGGCTTGCCAATAATGGTGTGGAACTGCGTTTGATCAATGGTGCCGACCCGGAACAGCAACCGCTCACTTATTACTTTGAACTGGATACCCTGGCCAGTTTTGATAGCGGCGAGACACTGGTTTCCGGTGCTGTTAGTGAGGGGGAGAACGAAACCTCCTGGATTGCAGAGGGCTTGCAGGAAGACATTACTTACTACTGGCGCGCAAAAGTCAGCGACGGTGAGGTGGAGAGCAATTGGGTAACTGCCAGCTTTAGCGTGGATACCGATAACACTGTGCCGCCAATACCCAGCCTGCAAAACCCTGGCTCCGGTGCTGTAGTGGAAAGCTTGCGACCGCTGTTTGAAGTGAATCCGGTGACCGATGCCGATGGGGATGCGGTGCAATACCGTTTTGAAGTGTATTCCGATCAGGATTTAACCCTGTTAGTGGCGAGCCAGGTGCAGGCGGAAACCCAGTGGACTCCGGCTTTTGATTTCAATGACAACAGCCACTATTACTGGCGCGCTCGCGCTGAGGATGCCAAGGGGGATGCCAGCGATTGGAGTGCTGTTAATGCATTTTTTATTAATGAAAATGGTATTAATGATGCACCTCAGATTGTCCTGGTTCTGCCCGATAGTGCGGTGACTGTTAGTGAAGCGGAGTTGTTAATTCAGTGGCAGGACAGTGATCCTGACAGTAGCGCCACTATCGCTATTTATTATTTATATGAAGGGAGTGGAAGAACACTGATTGCAGATGGTATTGCTGAGGATGAGGATGGCACCTCCGATCAATACCGCTGGGATGTGTCTAAACTGCTCCCGGGTACCTATACCTTGGAGTTGGAAATCACCGATGGTGAAAACACTGTAACAGCCAGTGGCTGCTGCACTATCGAGGTGCCCGAGCGGGATAATCCTATCAAGGTACAGGCGCTGACCGACCTGGAAACCGATGAGGCGGGAACCACTGTTGCTGAGTTACAGGTAAGTCTGGAGAAGGCCCTTCAGGCAGATACCAGTCTGACTTTGAATATCGCAGTGTCTGATAACTCGGAAGCGAAAATCCTCGGTGACAACTATCTGCAGTTCACTGATGACAACTGGCAGACTCCGCAGACAATCCAGCTAATGGGTATAGATGACTGCACAGTGGATGGCGATACAGGTTATAGCCTGGTATTCCAACCGGCCCAGAGCGATGATCCGGCCTACAGCGGTCAGCTGTTGGATAGCGTTAGCCTGATCAACCGGGATAACGAGACGATCGGACAGGTGCTGTTTATTTGTAACTACTCCCTGGTGAGTCAAGTGACGGTGAATGGCGGTGCGGAAATGGAATCCAGCTACCGTGTACGCTTGGATAACCATGGCGCGGGTTTGGTGGATGCCAGTGCAAGCCTCAGCCTGTTGCCCTCACCAGACCCCGATTACTCGGTATCTATTGTTAGTGGTGGCAGCCTGACGTTTACGGATATCTCATCGGAAGGCAGTGCTTTCAGTAATGAGTTACTGGTGATTCGTCACCCCGCTGGGCAGCCAGTGGATTTTGCCAAGTTTGCCTGGGAAATTGTTGCCGGTGAATCTCAGACCACCCTGGAAGGGTCCGATAGCAATAATATCTTGCAGGGGAGTGACTCAGCTGATCGCATTGATGGAAAGGGCGGTCACGATACTATTTACGCGGGTGAGGGTGATGATGTCATTATCGGCGGTAGTGGTGCCGATACCCTATACGGTGAAGGTGGCAATGACACCTTTATTGTGGAAGGCAATGATGGCAGTGCGGACCGTTTCGATGGTGGTGAGGGCTTTGACCAGGTATTGGGTGGTAGCGGAGACGATAGCATTCGTATCAGTGTGTTCAGTGGTAGCTCCACGGTTGAACGTATTGATGGCGCTGGCGGTTACAATGCAATTTACGGTACCAGTGCGAATAACACCCTGGATTTCTCCAATACCGAGCTGCTAAATATTGCCTTTATAGATGGCTTGGGCGGGCATGATACCATTTACGGTAGTTCTGCCAGCGATAAGATTATCGGCAACGGTGGCAACGATAACCTTTATGGCAATGCCGGTGATGATATTTTCTATATCAACGGTTTGAATTCCGGTAACGACCGCGTTAATGGCGGTACTGGTTTCGATCAGGTTATCGGCGGAGATGGTGATGATTGGTTCCGCTTCAGTGTGTTTAGTGGTGACTCACGGGTGGAGGCTATTGATGGTGGTAAAGGCATTAACTGGATTTTGGGTACCTCAGCCAATAACACCCTGGACTTCCGCGATGTCAGCCTGCTGAATATTGGCCGCCTGGATGGTGCAGAAGGTCACGATATTCTCTATGGTTCCAATATCGCCGATGAAATTGTCGGTGGTGTTGGTAATGATAAATTATATGGCGAGGGTGGCGATGACCGCTTCCTGTTGACCAGCGGCGATACTGGCTTCGACATTTACAGTGGTGGTGAAGGCGATGACTGGTTACTGGGTACACCTGGTGACGATGAATTTCGTTTAAGTGCGTTTTCAGGTACTGCTACGGTAGAGGTCATTGATGGAGATGGTGGCAATAACCAAATTATCGGTAGCTCCGCGAATAATACCTTGAATTTCTCTGATACCCAGTTGCTTTCTATCGATCGCATCAATGCCGCGGGGGGCCATGACGTTGTCTATGGCTCTGCCGCAGCGGATGTGATTGAGGGGGGAACTGGTTCCGATGTGCTTTACGGGAATGGCGGTGCCGATATTTTTGTGTTAACCACCGGGGACACTGGTTTTGATCAGTTCCGTGGCGGTGAGGGAGCTGACCGGATACTGGGCTCTGGTAACGATGATGAAATTCGTCTGAGTGTTTTTAGTGGCGATGCACGTGTAGAGATTATAGACGGTGCCGCTGGCAATAACCGAATTCTCGGCTCCAGTGCCAATAACACTTTGGACTTCTCCGAGACACAACTCACTAATATTAATGAGATTGATGCTGGTGCCGGCAATGATACCGTCTACGGTAGTCAGGAGGCGGACCGAATTCTGGTTAGTGCCGGTTCGGATAATCTCTATGGCAATGCTGGTGACGATATTTTTGTATTGAGTGGTGAAGATACGGGTTCCAATCGAATTGATGGGGGCGAAGGATTTGACACGCTGTTGGCAGGTTCCTCCGACGATACCATCACGCTTTTAATATTTAGTGGTTCAGCCACTGTGGAGCGTATTGATGGAGGCGCAGGGGTAAATCAGCTACAGGGTACCAGTGCAAACAATACCCTGGATTTCCGTGGTATTGAGCTTATCAATATTGCCCTGATTAATGGCGCCGCGGGTCATGATGTGATTTACGGCTCCGATAATGCGGATCTCATTGAAGGCGGCCTTGGTAGCGATACCCTTTACGGTGAAGCCGGCGATGATGTTTTCCGTATCACTGAAGGGGATACAGGCTCGGACTCCTACCGTGGTGGCGAGGGTCGCGATACCCTGCTGGGGACTGAGTCCGATGATACATTCATCTTCAGTGTTTTCGCCGGTGATGCTTCTGTGGAAGTTATTGATGGCCAGGGCGGCACTGACAAGATATTGGGAACCAATGCTAATAACACCTTGGACTTCTCTGCCACTGAATTGGTGGGCATTGCTCAAATAGATGGTGCAGCCGGTAATGATTCCATCTATGGCACTACTCAGGCGGATACCATAATTGGTGGCCAGGGTAGTGATTACCTGTCCGGTGGTGATGGAGACGATACTTTTATATTCACAACTGGGGATACTGGTTCAGATACCTATAGTGGTGGCGAGGGTTATGACCGTCTGCTGGGAACTACTGAAGATGACGATTTTATTTTCAGTAGTTTTACTGGCGCTAATATTTTGGAAGAGATTGATGGTGGAGCCGGTAAAAATAGAATTCTCGGCACTGCTGTCAGTAACTCTCTAGACTTTAGCGCTACAAAATTGATAGGTATTACCTTAGTTGACGCCGGTGAAGGAAGTGACACGCTGATTGGTACTGATGAGGGTGACTTTTTGGCTGGCGGTAGCGGCAGCGACACTCTCTACGGGAATGGCGGCGATGATACTTTTGTAGCCACCCCTGGCGATAGCGGTTATGAGCGCTACGAGGGCGGAGAGGGTAGTGATTCCCTGCTAGGGAGTGATGTGGATGATGATTTCCGCTTTAGCATCTTCTCCGGTAGTGCCACTCTTGAAATCATTGATGGAAAAGAGGGCTCGAATAAAATTTCTGGCAGTACTGCTAACAATACCCTGGACTTCCGCAATACCAGCCTGATCAATATTGCTTTGATTCATGGGGATGCCGGTAACGACACTATCTATGGATCGGCTCTGGCAGATATTATAGAAGGTGGCACCGGTAGCGATAATCTCTATGGTGAGGGGGGGGATGATATATTCCTGCTCAGCCCTGGGGATACTGGCTATGATCGCTATTCTGGTGGTGAAGGCAGTGATGAATTAAGGGGGACTGCTGGAGATGATCTGATTCGACTGTCTGCTTACTCCGGCACCACTACTGTGGAACTTATCAATGGCCTTGGAGGGGTGGATAAAATTCAGGGTACTACTGGTAATAATACCTTGGATTTCTCTACCACAGTTCTCGATTCTATTGAGGAAATTAGTGCAGAGAAAGGGAACGATACAGTGATAGGCTCCAGCGCTGCAGATATCATCCGCGGTAATGAGGGCAATGATATCCTTCAAGGGGGACCGGGTAATGACAGTTACCTCTTCGCTCGCGGAGATGGAATCGATACCATCACTGATATTGGTAGTAGCTCTTCAGATATGTTGGTTCTAGAGGGCGCTATTGCTCCAGAAGATTTGTGGCTGGTTATTAATGGCAGTCATCTGGATATTTATCTGCTTGCGGGGACCGAAAAAATTCAAGTGCGCGATTGGCAGTCCAATGAAAGCGCGATTGAAATCATCACTACCGAGTCTGGCAGTCAGTTGCCACTGGTTAATATACTATCCTTGGCAGAGCTGATGACTTCGTTTGGTGTACCGCAAAATGGTATTATTAATCTCACAGCGGAGCAGCAGGCCGAATTGAATGCGGCTCGAAGTGAGGCTTGGCAGTAGGTATTCCAAAGAGTTAAGTGGCCCGTATTACCGGGCCACTTAGTTTTACATATTTTGAACCTTCCACTTATTCCTGCCTAACAGGTTTCCCTTCCATTATCTTGGCGTCATAAACTTTGGGTGTTGTGTCGCCAGTCTGTCCAGCCCAGATACACTTACCACACGGATCTAATCTGGAAAGTACATTGTCAATAGCCTTTGGTGTAAGTGCTAGAGGGTTGGAGGCAAAGTAGAAACCACTCTCCGGATAGGTTGTGAAGGCATCCCTGTATGCCTGCTTCATAGGCTTCCGGAAGAAGAGCATTATTTCTCAATGAACTAGCTGAAATGGAGGATTTATAGTGGAACTCCAGGGCTCTTGCCACTGCCGATCGGTGCGATTCAGCTTGAACTCGGGCCAACCTTACCCCTTTAATTACTGCTATTGCTCAATTTGCCGAAAGACTGCTGGTGGAGGAGGGTATTCCATCAATTTAGGTGGAGATTTTAACTCATTACGGGTTGAAGGCAGGGAGTATTTATCCGTTTACCAGGCCAAAGTGGAGAATCCGGATACTGGACGTAAGTGTAAGAGTCCAGCACAACGCCATTTCTGTTCAAAATGTGGCAGTGCCCTTTGGTTGTGGGACTCCCGTTGGCCTGAACTGGTGCATCCCTTTGCGTCAGCTATTGATACTGAATTACCGGTACCACCTCAACGTACCCATATGATGTTGCAGTTTGCTAGCTCTTGGGTTGAGGCGGATATTCGTGAAGGAGATAAAAAGTTTGACTTTTACCCCGATGAATCCTTAGCAGAGTGGCACAAGCGACATAACCTGTAACCTGCTATCTGCTGAGCAGCATGGCTAGTGCTCCGCGTAAAGATATCATTACAGAATTAACTGCATGACCCACTGGCCAGTTGAAGGGACCTATTCTGACCAAAGTGAAAAGCAAATTATTCCAGGTCACAGGATAGTTTTCCATAGGATTAACACTATTTAATGCGAGTGGTGAACACTGCTGTTGCTCGAAAATTTAAGCGCTAAACTTCGGTAGGTTAATGCTGAGTATGCTTGGATGTCTGTGCTGCTACTAAAAAGGGGGAAGGAAAGAATACACTGCGCTCGGGATCGTATGAAGCATGGATGCCGATTAGGAGCTTACAGGGATGTATTCACAGCGCGTCGCGAGTGCAGTGTATTCTTTCCTTTTGACCCAGTAGTAACTTGATTTTTTAACTTCCGCTTTAGAGTGCGACCTAAATTATCTATTTTCCCCATTACCTACTGTGAAATTTAGCAGAAATTTTGAAGGTTTTTGGTATGTTCGAATTGATACAGTCAGTATCGGTTTTTTTAGCTTGGTATGTAATTTTATCAGTAGGGCATCTCTATAAATTCGGAGATAAATTTACGAATTATTGGAGTGCTATTTTATGGTTGAGTTTTAGTTGTAAAACTGAGCTTATTCGATAAATATTGATAGTTAGTGTGTTTTATAGTAATTCCAAGTAAAACTCATATCCATTTTATCCCACTCTTCATGCTGCGGGCGCAATTCGACTGTATAAACTGACAAATCGACGCATGTTGTAAACCAAATTCATCATGCCAACCTTAACATTGGCGCGCGCAAGTCCTATAGTTCGAACGAACATTCCTCCCTGTTCATTTTCCATAGAACCAAATACATGCTCAACTCTG
>NZ_JBGMEK010000010.1:0-105915 GCF_041447265.1 Microbulbifer epialgicus | reverse complement strand
CGTTTTCAAATTTACGAAGGAAGTATGAATGCCGATAGGCTGATTGACTTTCTTAAGCGATTGATCAAAACAGCGGGGCGTAAAGTTTACCTCATTCTGGACAATCTTAGGGTACATCATGCACGATTTGTTAAAGCTTGGCTGGCAGAGCACGAGGATGAGATAGAAATTTATTATTTACCATCATATTCACCTGAACTGAATCCAGATGAGTATTTGAATTGCGACCTTAAAGGGGGCGTTCACAGTGGCATGCCAGCCCGATCCAAGGAGAAGCTAAAAAGGAAAGTGCTTTCTCACATGAGAATGTTACAAAAGAAGCCCGCGCGTGTAGCAGCCTACTTCCGACACGAATCAATTAGGTACGCAGCATAACTGAACTATTTGTCCGCCGGGTTAATATATCCAGCGATTGAAGCCAGCCAGATGGCCCCTGGCGAAGGAGATGTGGAACTTTATCTCAGCGGGGTAAAGCCATATATGGAGCTGGAAATTCAAAGTGCGGCACAAAAACTCAAAGCGGGAGAATCTTTAGACTGGCGTATCCATTGGATGTTAGTTGAATTGCCTGAAAATTTAGAGGTAGAAGTTGGCTCTGCCTCTTTGTTGGATTTTGTCCGTCGTGAAGTTGAACGGACAGGGGGCAATATAGCACTTATTAACTGATTTTCCAGCTTATATTTAAGGACGCCGCTAAAAATTACACTTTCATCAATTTTATCGCCCTGCAGCCCTCATTGGTTGATATAGTTGGGCAGCAAAATAGTAATTAGCGGTGCCCATATGTCTTTTTCAAAGTATAGGGCGTAAAGATCTAAAGTTGAAGTTGGGCGGAAGCGTCACTACTGGGTCAGAAAGAATACACTGTACTCGAATCGCGCTGTGAATACATCCCTGTAAGCTCGTAATCGGCATCCATGTCTCATACGGTCCCGAGTGCAGTGTATTCTTTATTCCTGCGGCTGCTATCAGTGAATCTATGGCTTTGAAAGGTAAGCCTGAATGTAGCCATCAAGCCCTTTTTTGGATGCCTTAAGGGCTTCTATAGATGACATGCCATCGGGATATTCTTCCTGCTCTAGAATAATCCACTTGGTTCCGCCTGTTGTTGCAGTTGCCTTTAGAACTGACATCCAGTCGGTCGTATCTTCGCCGATTATTGGTTTGCCCGTTGCAGCTTCTTTTGGGATACGTGCTTTAAAGTGAGTGCTGTAAGCGCGTCCAGGATAACGTTCAAGATAGCTCACTGGGTTTTTACCCGCGGCTACAACCCAGCCAATATCCAACTGCAGAATGAACTCTTGATCGGTAGATGTGGCGATCAGATCCCAAAAAGTGGACTCTCGGAATGGCTGAAATTCACCATCGTGGTTATGGAATCCAAATTTTAAGGAGCGCTCAGTGACACCCTGATGAGCAGTGCGTAACTGCAAAATCAGTTCATCTATTTGTTGTGGGTCCCAACTTCGGGGGTCCCAGCCTACAATCAGATATTCTGCCCCGAGAGTTTTATAAAAGGAAACCGTGTTTTCGATGGATTCCGATTGTAGATGATGAATGGGAATATGCGCTCCGCTGACTTTAAGGCCTATAGCATCGAGAAGTTTGCGCAGCTCTGTTGGTTTGTTTCTATAGGGCCCTAACTCTCCGGCGAACTCTACAGCATTAAATCCCGCATTTTTAACCGCTTTCAGAGTCCCTGTAAAATCCTTCTTGAGTTCACCTTTTACCGACCATAATTGTACACCGATGTTTGGTAGATAGTTATTGTCTGTATCTTCAAAACTCTCTGCAAGCAGTGGGCATGGTGATAATAAAAGTACACTTAGCCATATGTAAAAAAAGTTTTTAAGTAACATGATTATATTCTCCCTGAAGAAAGTTCATCAGCTGCATAGTGGGCAGCACGGGCAGTTATTGCCATAAAGGTCAATGAGGGATTCTGCACCGCCGATGAGGTGAAGCAGGACCCATCGGTAATAAACAGGTTTGGAATGTCGTGGGACTGATTTTGGCCGTTTAAAACAGAGGTTTTTTTATTCCGCCCCATACGGGCCGTACCCACTTCATGAATAGCACTGCCGGGCGGTTTTTTGTCATTGGTGGTTTCGCCTGTGACTTCTGCCAAGCCCAGCTCGCGGAGCATTTTCTGCATGGTTTCACTGGCATCCTCCATCATCAAACGCTCATTGTCCGACCACCGGCAGTCAATCTCTAGTTGCGGTATACCCCAATTGTCCTTTTTACTTGGGTGCAGACTTATATGATTGTGGTGACGTG
Source organism: Microbulbifer epialgicus (assembly GCF_041447265.1). Classification (NCBI taxonomy): domain Bacteria; kingdom Pseudomonadati; phylum Pseudomonadota; class Gammaproteobacteria; order Cellvibrionales; family Microbulbiferaceae; genus Microbulbifer; species Microbulbifer epialgicus. The sequence goes on along the minus strand of NZ_JBGMEK010000010.1, from coordinate 103,635 downwards.
GCAGCATCTCTCCTTGCGCGCTGATCCAGAAGCCCCAGCGGCCGGGCTGCTGAAGCCTGGCTTTAAAAGATTCGCCAATACCGTCAGTCTTTGTCATGGTTCGCCAGTCCTGACGGTAGGCGGTGCCAGCAATTTGATAGCCGCGCTTGTAGTGTTTTTGATAAAGTTCCGGTTTGTATTGAAAGTTCGGAATCAAAATTCCAGTAGGCCTGCGTCCAGAGTAATAGTCGTCCTGATACCCTTCAAGATATCCGTGTGCAGTTGCATTGTAGTTGTGGTCCATTAGATAGTGGCCGAGTACACCGGAACTGTTGGCGAGACCATTTGGAAAGTGTTTGTTGGCGGAGTTAAGCAATATTTGAGTGGAGCCCAGGGTGGAGGCACAGAGAAAGACAATCTCAGCTAGGAACTCACGCTGCTTGAGTGTGCGGCTGTCAATTACCCGCACTCCAGCAATCCGATTTCGGCGCTTATCGTAGATGAGGCTATGTACAATACTGTCGCTGGCAATATGTAGCCTGCCAGTTTTCATTGCTGCAGGTAGAGTTGCGCTTTGCGTAGAGAAATAACCACCAAATGAACAGCCTCTCTGGCACTGGTCGCGGGCTTGGCAATTGTATCTTCCGAGTGCGAGCTGGGTATCGTTCGGCTGGGTAAGGTGGGCGGCACGGCCGATAATAAAATGTTTATCTTTATGCTGTTTCCTAAATTTTTTCTGAAGGTCCTGCTCGCATCGATGCATCTCAAAAGGCGGCTGAAACTCTGAGTCTGGTAGCTGCGCTACGCCATCGGCATTTCCGCTGATGCCCACAAATTTTTCCACTCTGGAGTACCAGGGCGCCAGGTCTTTATAACGGATTGGCCAATCCACACCTTCACCATCTCGAAGATTACTGAGAAAATCATCCGGACCCAGGCGATAGCTCTGTCTGTGCCACAGCAGGCTCTTACCGCCGACTTGATTTCCGCGAATCCAGGTAAAATCTGTACCGGCTGTGGTGGTGTAGGGTAATTCGCTGTCTTTGCTGAAAAAGTGCTTGGTGGTGTCGTCGAATGCATAGCTGAGTCTTTGTACCGGGTAGTCCCTTTCAGCCTGATCGCGCGGCACCCGTGTGCGCAGGGCAAACTCCCAAGGCCCTTTGTTTTCTGTGATGTAGTCTTTGCGGTGCTGAACCATTCTGCCGCGGTCTACCAGCAGCGTGCGCAACCCCCTTTCAGTTATCTCTTTTGCTGCCCATCCCCCAGTAATGCCTGAGCCGATTACTATGGCGTTAAATACCTCGCTCTCCTTTTCAACTGCCAGGTGATCTGTTTGCATTGTGTTCCTCCTCGTTAGTATCGGGCCAGAGAGCCCCAGCCTTTACCTGTTTGCGCAAGTGGAATGGAGCCTTTGAAGCCGCCGGGGATAGCTTGGTAAGCAAGTTCTTGGGTGGCGCCTTCAAGGCTGGTGTAGTAGCCGAAACAGATTATGTGTTTGAGCACTTTGAACTGATCACGCTGGCTTGGGCTAAAGGGTGCATCACCGGCATCCAGGGCTCGAAGAAGGGGGGGCGGCAAGGGTTGTATCCAGCTCAGCAAAGCTGCGTCGATGAATACTGAAAGATCTCTCTTCCAACGATATAAGCGCATTGGAAACAAGCTGTTGATCCCGCTCGTCGGCGCATTTGGCAAGAAAGCGGTCGACAAAGAAATGACTTTGGGTTTCTGCCGCTCCTGGCGTCTCTGTTGCAGGAATTAACAAGCTACAAATCTGATAAACAGACGCCAGTTGTTCACTGGAAAAGTATTGAGCTTTATAAGGCTTATCTTTTATCTGGTTGAAAAAGCTGCTTGCGGCGGCCAATGCTGATGCATTGGTGTAAAGTGGTGCCATGGAACAGCCGGTTGCTGCGGCTAGCCCCTGCAGGAAATTACGTCGGTTCATTATCGTCTTCTCATTAGGTTTTTGGGCCAGATCTGATCAGGTAGAACTGAATCAGTGATCTCCCGACTTAGAAGCAGCTGCTCACTGAGGCTGCTGGAGTGCAGTTTGTACTGAATATGGAGGTGAGTCGTTCAATTGGCGGAATGAGCATGAATTTGAACGTAAAAATACAGGTAAAGCCTAAAACTGTACCCAGGAAAATGCCTGTCGATGCGGGAACTGGTACTTTAGAGATAATGGATAAGCCCCGGCTGAAAACAAGAGAGCTATGTGGGAGTTAGAGCGCGAATGGATGCTTTACTGTTCAATTTTCACGATATTGTCCTGTTGATGACCAGCTATCAGTGTGCCTTATTTGCTCTGCTGTTATTGGTGATTCGCCGGGATGGAAAAATCAGTAACAAGCTGCTCGCTCTGTTTCTTTTCTCGCAGGCAGCGATTCCCGTGGACATTCTGATCAGTTTTGGCGCAGGTTTTCGCCAGTGGTCTATCGAGACTTCTCCTAATCTTTTCTATGTGTTTGGTTTTGCCTTTTGGTTGGAAGGGCCCTTGTTGCTCTGGTATACCCGGTCATTGATTTATAAAAAGTTTCGGGTCGGAAGGCAGGACCTGTGGTTCCTAGCTCCCTTTATTGCTTATGCAGTTTATGAGTACTTTGCCTATTTCCGTTTCGATAATGAAGTCAAAACAGCACTGCTGTTGAGGGAGTACGAGCGGAGTCTTCCTCTACCTGATTTGTTATTGGGGCTGTTAAGGGAATTAATACGTGTACTATTTGGTACTTTGTGCCTGTTGGAGGTTCGAAGGTGCAGGCGGCGGATACGCGATACTTTTTCAAGTATTGAGAAGATCGATTTTACTTGGTTATTGGTGTTGCTTTGGGGCTTCCTGCTGGTGCGTATTTGGGCTGTGCTGATCAATATTGCCCTAACTGCGAACCTGTATTTGCAGGCCCCGGTAAATTTCAGTGCAATGGGGCTCGCGAGCAACTATGCGGTCTTTATCCTTGTCAGTGCAATGATTTTTTTCAGTCTCGGCTACTCCTCAATGTTCGAGGGATTTGAACGTGGCGAGAATAAGGCTAAGGGAGAACCGGAAAGTGCTGAAGATGGGTGCAAAAGCACTCCTCCTGTAGACATGGGGCTGGTGGCACGGATTGAAGATATTATGCAGCGGGAAAAACCATTTCTAGTGCAGGCACTGACCCTTGAGCAGCTCTCCAGCCAGTTGCAAATACCGCGGCGTTCGCTTTCTCAAACGATAAATCGTCACTATCAATGTAATTTCTTTGAATTTATTAACCGTTATCGAATCGATGAGGCCAAGCGCTTATTGAGAGATCCGGATAGCGCAGGGCTTACAGTGTTGGAAATCATGCTGGAGTCTGGATTTAACACCAAGGCGACTTTCAACTCTTTCTTTCGCAAAGTGGCGGGTATGACTCCAACCGAATATCGCAAACTCAGCGAAGATGATTTGCCGGCGGGCCTGCCCAGCGCTGTGGAAGCGGGTTAGCATCCTGACCTGGCTTGCTTTCAAATCACTCGCAGCTTGTCCAGGTGGGTATACTTTGGCGGATTTTAATTTCAGGTTTACCCATCAGTGACTACTCCAGCTTCCCACAATGGACTGCCGGCACTTTTACAGGCGGCGCTGCATCGCCATCCCGCTCAGGGGCGCCTTTGGCTTGGGTTTTCAGGTGGCCTCGATTCTACCGTACTCCTCCACTTATTAGTTAGCTGCAAGATTCCTGTGCAGGCTGTGCATGTGCATCACGGCCTGAGTGTTAATGCAGACAGGTGGCAAGCCCAGTGCCGGCAAACAGCAGCAGCACTTGGGGTATGTTTTACCTCAGTGCAGGTGCAGGTTGATAGAGGGGATGGTGGGCTTGAACAGGGAGCTCGTAGCGCCAGATATCGAGCTTTCTCCCAGGTGATGTCCGCCGGAGATCAGATTCTGCTCGGCCATCACGGTGATGATCAGGCCGAGACCTTTATCTTGAGACTGATGCGTGGTGCCGGTGTGTTGGGACTATCGGGCATGCAGGAGTGGCGCCCTATGGACGAGGGTAAGACACTTCTGCGCCCTTTGCTTAAGGCTGGGCGCTCTGACTTGGAAGCCTGGGCCAGGGATCACGGGCTCAGCTGGATTGAGGATGAGAGTAATAACGATGAATCCCTGGAGCGTAACTATATTCGCCGTCGTATTCAGCCATTGTTAGCAGCCCGTTGGCCGGCGCGACAACAAATTGTTCGGGCGGTGGAAAATCTGCGTGAATCCGTTGAGCTGTTACAGGAGTTTGCGAGTGAAGACCTGAAAAAATGTGGATTGCGAGACGAGCGTTTAGGGCAGAGCCTGGCTATAGAGCCGTTTGCAGCAATGAGTGGAGCGCGCAGAAAAAACCTTCTTCGCAACTGGGTGTTAGAGCGGGGGGGCACGGCGCCGGAATCTGCTTCATTGTCGCAAGCGCTGGAGCAGGTATTCAATGCGGCTGTGGATGCTCGGATTGAAGTCGCACTGGGAGGGCTGGTTGTGAGGCGCTACCAGAACCGCCTGTACCTGACGCCGGTACTACCACCTCTGGGCTTGAGCGGCGAAGGCCAATGGCATTGGGATGGTTCTTCAGACCTGAATTTGCCGGGAGGGGGAGTTCTTGCCCCTACAGCTGGCTGGCCGGCTTCAGACTATGAGGTTTGCTATCGTAGGGGGGGCGAGCGAGCGCACCCAGTGGGGCGTGCGCACTCCCAGACCTTGAAGAAGCTTCTGCAGGAGAGGGGGCTGGAGCCCTGGCTGCGTGATAGAGTACCGCTGGTCTATCGCGCGAGGGAGTTGTTGGCAGTTGGCGACCTGTTTACCTGCCGTGCGGATACCCCAGCTCCGCCGCGCCCACCTTCTTGGCGGTTTTTCGATTGAGTGGAAAGGGGTTTTCTGCTACCCTGGCGCCCCGTCTCAAAGGCACCGGGAGAAGCTGGATTATCCGCCCGGGCCAGCCCTGTAAGCTCGACATTCATCGAGCGCTCAACTGACCAAGGTTTTGCATGACGCGCTATATTTTTGTAACTGGTGGCGTGGTTTCCTCGTTGGGGAAAGGTATCGCCTCCGCCTCTTTGGCCGCCATTCTCGAGGCCCGTGGCCTCAAGGTTACCATCCTCAAACTGGACCCCTACATCAACGTAGACCCGGGTACCATGAGCCCCTTCCAGCACGGTGAGGTGTACGTCACCGAGGATGGTGCCGAGACTGACCTGGACCTGGGTCACTATGAACGCTTTATCCGTACGCGGATGTCCAAGCGCAACAACTTTACCACCGGCCGTGTGTACGAGACTGTGCTGCGCAAAGAGCGCCGCGGTGATTATTTAGGCGGTACTGTGCAGGTGATCCCCCATATTACCGACGAGATCAAGCGCCGCGTTGTGGAAGGTGGCCGCGATGTTGATGTGGCTATTGTTGAGATCGGTGGCACCGTGGGTGACATCGAATCCCAGCCATTCCTGGAATCCGTACGTCAGCTGCGTGTGGAAATGGGCACCAACCGCGCCCTGCTGATCCACCTGAGCTATGTACCGTTTATCTCCACTGCCGGTGAAACCAAAACCAAGCCGACTCAGCACTCTGTAAAAGAGCTGCGCTCTATCGGCTTGCAGCCAGATATCCTGCTGTGCCGCTCCGAGCGCGAGATTGATGAAGATTCCCGCCGCAAGATCGCATTGTTCACCAATGTTGAAGAGCGGGCTGTTGTACCGCTACCCGATGCTAAGACTATCTATGGCGTACCGCGTCTGCTGCACGGTTATGGCCTCGACGATATCGTTGTGGAGAAGCTGCAGCTGGAATGCCAGGCACCAGACCTGTCCGAGTGGGACGAAGTGGTGGATGGCAAGCTGAACCCTCAGCACGAAGTGAAAATTGCCATGGTTGGCAAATACATGGAGCTGCTGGACGCATACAAGTCCCTGATCGAGTCTCTCACCCACGCGGGTATCAAGCACCGCTGCAAAGTGGATATCGATTTTATCAATGCTGAAGACGTTGAGGGCGAGAATGGCATTGACCTGATCAAGGATGCCGATGCGATCCTGGTTCCTGGTGGATTCGGTGAACGCGGCTTAGAGGGCAAGCTGGAGTCTGTACGCTACGCCCGTGAAAACAATATTCCTTACCTGGGCATCTGTCTCGGTTTGCAGTCTGTGGTGATCGAGTTCGCGCGCAATGTGCTCGGCCTCGAAGGTGCCAACAGTACTGAATTCAATACCAAGACCCCGCACCCGGTGATCGGCCTGATCACCGAGTGGATCGATAGCGAAGGCAAGATCGAGAAGCGCGATGAGCAGTCTGACCTCGGTGGTACCATGCGCCTGGGTGGTCAGGAATGTCGCTTGGCCAAAGACTCCAAGGCCCGTGATATCTACGGTGCCGACGTGATCGTGGAGCGCCACCGCCACCGCTACGAAGTGAACAACAATTACGTTGACCGCCTGCAGCAAGCCGGCTTGAAAATTGGCGGCTGGTCTGCAGACGATACCCTGGTAGAAATGGTTGAATTGCCGAACCACCCCTGGTTCGTTGCTTGTCAGTTCCACCCGGAATTTACCTCTACCCCGCGCGACGGCCACCCGCTGTTCGAAAGTTTTATTGCCGCCGCAATGAAGCAGCGTGAAAACCAGGGCTAAACAGTAATTCCACCCCTGGCCCAGGTGGCTAGGGGTGAGATATCAGGGAGCTGATAGTGAAAACCATTGAAGTCGGAAATATCCAGGTTGCCAACGACAAGCCTTTTGTCCTGTTTGGCGGCATGAATGTACTGGAGTCCCGCGATCTGGCGATGCAGGTGGCTGAGCATTACGTAAAAGTCACCGAAAAGCTGGGTATTCCCTATATTTTCAAAGCGTCTTTTGACAAGGCCAACCGCTCGTCCATTCATTCCTATCGTGGACCGGGAATGGAAGAGGGTCTTAAGATTTTCCAGGAAATCAAAGGCACATTTAATATTCCCCTGATTACCGATATCCACGAGCAATACCAAGCTGCGCCCGTGGCTGAAGTGGTGGACATTATCCAACTGCCGGCATTCCTGGCCCGCCAGACCGACCTGGTTGCGGCCATGGCGGCAACTGGCGCGGTGATCAATGTCAAAAAACCGCAGTTTATGAGTCCGCCGCAAGTGAAAAATGTGGTGGAAAAATTTGCTGAGTGCGGTAACGAAAATATTATTTTGTGTGAGCGCGGTGCCTGCTTTGGCTACGACAATCTGGTTGTCGATATGCTCGGTTTTCGTACCATGATCGATGCCTCCGGTGGCGCCCCCCTGATTTTTGATGTGACTCATGCACTGCAAATGCGTGATCCCTCGGGTGCGGCCTCCGGTGGTCGTCGCGCGCAGGTGACAGAACTCGGTCGTGCAGGACTTGCAATTGGCATTGCCGGCCTGTTTCTCGAGGCGCACCCGAACCCGGATAAAGCCCTGTGCGATGGCCCCAGTGCGCTGCCACTGGAGAAATTGGAACCTTTCCTGGCCCAGATGAAAGCGGTGGATGACCTGATCAAAGGTTTTGTGCCACTGGACACGAAATAATAGTAAGAAAATATATTGCACGTTCTGGCTGGGCGTGCCGTGCTTAAAACTCCGCTATTTTCCCCGCACATTCAAAGCTGCGGGCAGATACCGGTAATGATTTGAAGTCGGGCACTGCCGCAGTCAGCAAGATAACACGTGCGATAGTTTGAAAATTTACTCTCAGAAAGTAACTCTTTTCAGTTAGTCACTACTTTAGTTATTACCAATACGGAGCCCATTGTTGATGAGCAAGATTGTCGCTGTTAAAGCCTATGAAGTGCTGGATTCCCGCGGTAACCCTACCGTTGAAGCCGATGTAATCCTGGAAGACGGTTCTATCGGTTCCGCCTGTGCTCCCTCTGGCGCATCCACCGGCTCTCGTGAAGCGCTTGAATTGCGCGATGGTGACAAGAGTCGCTACCTGGGTAAGGGTGTCCTGAAGGCTGTTGAAAACATCAATACCACTATTGCCGACTTGCTGAAAGGTATGGACGCATCTGATCAGCGTGCCCTCGATAAGGCGATGATCGATACAGATGGCACTGAAAACAAAGCTAATTTGGGTGCCAACGCTATCCTGGCGGTATCCCTGGCGGCTGCAAAAGCGGCAGCGGCATCCAAGAAGGTCCCACTGTACCAGCATATTGCAGAAGTAAATGGGACTGCGGGCCAATACTCCATGCCAGTTCCCATGATGAATATCCTCAATGGCGGTGAGCACGCCGATAACAATGTGGATATCCAGGAGTTCATGGTACAGCCAGTAAAAGCAAAAACGTTTGCTGAAGCCCTGCGTCAGGGTGCTGAGATTTTCCACTCCCTGAAAAAGGTGCTGTCCAGCAACAAACTCAACACTGCGGTTGGTGATGAGGGCGGCTTCGCTCCAAACCTGCCTTCTAACGAGGCGGCTCTAAAAGTGATCGCTGAAGCTGTAGAAAAAGCCGGCTACACCCTGGGTGACGATATTACCCTGGCCCTGGATTGTGCGTCTTCTGAATTCTACAAAGATGGCAAGTATGACCTAGCCGGTGAAGGCAAACAGTTTGATAGCGAAGGTTTTGCCAGCTACTTGGCTGATCTGTCCTCGAACTACCCCATCCTGTCTATCGAAGATGGTATGGATGAGAGTGACTGGGAAGGCTGGAAGGTGCTGACCGACAAGATCGGTGAGAAAGTACAGTTGGTAGGTGACGATCTGTTTGTGACAAATACCAAAATTCTCAAAGAGGGTATTGAGAAAGGCGTGGGTAACTCTATCCTGATCAAGTTCAACCAGATCGGCTCTCTGTCTGAAACCTTGGATGCGATTAAGATGGCTAAAGATGCGGGCTACACCGCAGTAATCTCCCACCGGTCTGGTGAAACCGAAGACACTACTATTGCAGATTTGGCAGTTGCCACTGCAGCGGGCCAGATCAAAACCGGCTCACTGTGCCGCTCTGATCGAGTAGCCAAGTACAACCGCCTGTTGCGTATTGAGGCCGAACTGAATGGTGCCGCTCCTTATCGCGGCCGCGTTGAATTCAAGTAGTTATTACTGTTTAGCGCACGCAAGCTGGAGGGGCAGGTTTCCTCTCCAGCTCGCTTTAATACGATCAGTGAAATTTCGTAATCTCGCATGAAATGGCTGCTAGCAATTCTTACCACCATACTGCTCGCCACTCAGTATCGACTCTGGGTTGGTAAAGGCAGTCTCGCCGAAGTTACTCGTCTCAAGCGGCAGCTTGTCCAACAACAGGAAAAGAACTCAGCCCTGGTGCGGGAAAATCGCCAGTTATTAAGGGAAGTTCGAAGCCTTAAGGTGGGCACCGATGGTGTAGAGGCTAAGGCACGCTATGACTTGGGATTAATTAAGGAAGGGGAAACCCTTTTTATCTTCCTGGATTCGGAAGAGGCTAAAAAGTGATCACAGATTATTGGGTGGTAGTGCCCGCTGCTGGTGCTGGTAAGCGCATGGGCGCCGATCGGCCCAAGCAGTATTTGCCTTTGCTTGGGCGACCCCTGTTGTCCCTGACTTTACACAATATTTTAAGTTGGCCGGGATTGGCCGGAATTGTTGTTGCTTTGTCTGGGGAGGATAAATTTTTCCCGTATTTGAAGGAGGCTAAACATCCTCTTGTACATACCGTTACCGGCGGTGAAGAGCGTGCAGATTCCGTACTCGCCGCGTTACAGTTTCTTCTGGAGCGGGAGGATGAAGACACCCCTGTGCTGGTCCATGATGCTGCACGCCCCTGTGTGGCATTAGATGATATCGCCGCATTGTTGGATATCAGCACCTCCACAATTGCACTTCTTGCACGGCCGGCCAGTGATACGGTTAAACATAGTCTTAGTGTGCATGGCGTTCCCTGCGTGGAACAGACACTTGATCGCACACAGATTTGGCTGGCACAGACACCGCAGCGAGCACCTCTTGGGCTATTACATTCCTGCCTGAGTCGCGCTTTGGAGCAGGGCGAAATGGTCACCGATGAGGCCAGCGCACTGGAGGCCTACGGTCATTCCCCACAACTTGTTGAAGGGCAGGGTGACAATATTAAAGTGACCCGTCCCTCCGATATCCTAGTGGCGGAGACCATTTTGCGCCTGCGCTATGCGCCCACCGAGGATAACCGATAGTGAATTTTCGAATTGGCCAGGGCTTTGACGTTCATGCGTTTGGTCCCGGTAATCATGTTGTGCTCGGCGGGGTAGAAATTCCCCATAAACATGGGTTGAAGGCCCATTCCGATGGCGACGTACTTTTGCACGCATTGGCAGATGCGTTGTTGGGCGCCCTGGCTCTAGGAGATATCGGCCAGCACTTTCCCGACACCGACGAGCGATATTCCGGTGCTGACAGCCGCGTATTACTACGGCACGTTGTCGCTCTTCTCAACGAAAAAGGCTATTGCCTGGTGAATGCGGATACCACTCTGGTTGCCCAGGCGCCAAAGATGGCACCGCACATTGAAGCTATGCGTCGTAATATTGCCACTGACTGTGGTGTAGATGTCACGGATATCAGTGTGAAAGCGACAACCACAGAAAAGCTTGGGTTTACAGGACGGGGTGAAGGGGTTGCAGCTCAGGCTGTTGTTTTGATTGAGCGCAATCATGTCTGACACCTGGAACCTGGACTGGTCCCGCGCTTTGGGCGGGGCCGCAATTTCTGCAGACTTTCGTACTGAACCGGAAGACTTTATTGTCGATGAGTTGGCATTTCCCGAGCCCTCTGAAAGTGGAGAGCATGTTTATCTTCATATTAAAAAGCGGGGAGCAAACACCGCCTGGGTGGCAAAACAACTTGCCAAGCTCGCAGGCGTGCGCCCCCTGGATATCAGCTATTTTGGGTTGAAAGACCGGCACGCGATTACCACCCAGTGGTTTAGTGTATGGCTCGGGCAAAAGCCTGAGGCAGACTGGTTGCAAATAAATAGCGATGAAAATGTAGTGCTACAGCATTTTCGAGGCGCGCGTAAGCTGCGCCGCGGTGAACATGTTGGCAATCGATTCAAGATACGCTTGCGCAATACCCAAGGAGATCTAAAAGCGGCTGAGCGCGTACTCGAGCAGATCAGTGGCGGAGTGCCAAATTACTTTGGTGAGCAACGCTTTGGTATTAATGGTGGGAACCTGGACCAGGTGCGCCATCTGGCCGAGGAAGATGGCCGCTGCCGCAAGAATGAAAAGGCTTTTGCTATGTCAGCTGCCCGCAGCTGGCTATTTAACCAAGTCTTGGCAGAGAGAATTGGCAAAGGTAACTGGCAGGAGTGCCTGCAGGGGGAGCCCGAGGCCGAACCGACGGGCCCGCTTTGGGGGCGTGGCCGCAATCCCGCGACTGGTTTGCTAGGAGAACTGGAGCAGGGGGTGCTTGGCACTTGGCAGCCCTGGTGTAATTGGCTTGAGCACTGTGGACTCACTCAGGAGCGCCGCCAGTTGGCTCTGCGGCCCGAGGCATTTCGCTACCAATGGGAAGGGAGTGACCTAATACTTGAATTTGCCTTGCCACCAGGTGCATTTGCAACTGCACTACTGAGGGAGGTGGCTGAGCTGGTCAACGTGAACTCGGGCACATAAAATTCAGTATTGGAAGCGACGGGCGTGATACAGGGGATGGAATTTAACAGTTTATGAACCGCTTGAGACAAGAAGGGTTGGGAATGACCTCCCAGCGCACTCGCAATCGCCTGATACAGCGCCTGCGGGAAGAGGGAATCAGCAATGAGGAAGTCCTGGATGTAATGGCTTCTACCCCACGACACCTGTTTCTGGACGAAGCTCTGGCTATTCGTGCTTACGAGGATACAGCCCTGCCCATTGGCTATGGTCAGACCATTTCCCAGCCCTACATTGTTGCGCGTATGACTGAGCTGCTATTGAGTCGGGCCAAGTCCCTGCACCGGGTTCTGGAAGTGGGGACTGGTTCCGGCTATCAAAGCGCAATCCTTTCCCGCCTGGTTGAACAACTTTATTCTGTTGAGCGTGTCGAACCTCTACTGGAGCAGGCCCGAAAGCGCCTGACAGAGCTGGGCCATCACAATATTGAATACAAGCTGAGCAATGGTGGCTTCGGGTGGCCCGAAAAGGGGCCTTACGATGCAATCCTGGCGGCTGCCGCACCAGCGATGGTCCCTGACGAACTGAGGCAACAGCTGGCACCGGATGGGGTACTGGTTATCCCGGTGGGATCTGAACACCAGTATTTGACTATGGTGACTCGCCGCCAGGACAGTGATCAGTTTGATGTTGAAAAATTGGAAGCAGTGCGCTTTGTGCCGCTGCTTAGTGGTGTTGTTCGATGAAATTTGCTGAGGCCTTGAAAAGCCGCTACCCCGGTGTGGTACTCCGTGGCATGGCGATGGGGGCTGCGGATGTGGTTCCAGGTGTTTCCGGGGGAACTATTGCCTTTATTACCGGGATCTACCAGGAGTTACTGGATTCTCTTAGCCGAATTGGACCGCACTGTATTACTTTGCTTAGAAAGGACGGAATTAGCGCTACCTGGAAGTACATTAACGGTGGCTTTTTAGTGTCGTTGTTCCTCGGTGTGCTAATCAGTATTTTCAGTCTTGCCCGTTTGATTAGTGGGCTGCTGGAGGATTATCCTATTGTGGTGTGGTCCTTTTTCTTTGGGTTGGTTTTGGCTTCCACCATGCCAGTGCTGAGAAATATTCCCCGCTGGTCCCCATCAGTTTTTATTTTTCTATTGTTGGGGTGCGCCTTGGCGATTACCGTCAGTGAGTTGCGCCCGGGAGAAATTCCGGCAACACCGCTGACCCTGTTTTTATCGGGTGCTTTAGCTATTTGTGCCATGGCTCTTCCAGGCATTTCTGGCGCGTTTATATTGTTAATGATTGGGATTTATCCCAAAGTGCTATCTGCTGTGCACGAACTGCAAATAGTCAATTTATTTTGTTTTGCAGCAGGAGCGGCCGTGGGACTAATACTGTTTAGCCGACTGCTTTCCTGGTTGATGCGCATGTATATTGCCCGGACCCTGGCTTTTCTTGCCGGAATTTTACTCGGGAGCTTGAAAATAATATGGCCCTGGAAGCTACCGATATCCGGGGAAGTTGAAGCCTCCAGCAAGTTGGCACCACTGCTTGCGAATACTTTGCCTTCCAAATTTGTGGCTCAGACTGGAGAGGCGGCACATGCTGGTGCAGCACTGACCGCTGCACTTGTCGCAATACTTCTGGTCTTTGCAGTAGATTTTTTTGGTGGCACTCATCGGGAGAAATCCTGTGCCACGCCGCAATAAGATCTGGAAAATCTCGGTATGGCAGCGTTTTGTGAAGATTTTTCCGTAATTTTTGGAGCTTTTCTTTAGACACTTTTTCCATAAATGCGGTGGTCTGATGTAAAAAGAGAATAATGGAATGTCATCTTTTGCTACTTTCTAGAGGCCTCTTTTGGCGGAACAATAGCCTATACCTTGGTCATTTTTTGTCTAAGGTGTTAAAAATATTAAGTATCGGGGCTCTTTTGTTGCTTTTGGCTTCCTGTAGCAGCCACAGAGCCCCCACCAGTTCCCTGAAGCAACCTCCCGGTATTCGCCTCAACTACCATACTGTGAGCAAGGGAGACACGCTCTATTCGATCGCTTGGCGTTACGGTAAGGATTTTCGCCAGCTGGCGGCACTCAATGGGATAAGATCCCCCTACCAGATTTACCCGGGCCAGCGTTTGAAACTGGCCGGAACAGTCCCTGTAAGTGCCCCTTCAAGTTCTCGCAGCATCACGAAGAAAACCGTGAGCAAGCCGGCGGTTGCACAGAAACCCAGCTCAGCTGCCAGTAAAAAATCTTTAACACAAAAATCTCGGCGTCAAACAACGCAGACCAGGCGCTCAGGCTCAATTCGCTGGCGGTGGCCTGTACGGGGGCCGCTGCTGAGTCGCTTCCGCTCTGGAGACCCCTTGCGCAAGGGAGTTGATATCGCAGGAGAAAAGGGAGAATCTGTATTGGCAGCAGCCGATGGCACCGTTATCTACGCGGGTAGTGCGCTGAGAGGTTATGGAAAGCTGTTGATCGTTAAGCACAGTGAGATTTATCTCAGTGCTTACGCCCACAATCACAAGTTGTTGGTGAAAGAGGGCAGTAAAGTCAAAGCGGGACAACGGATAGCGGAACTGGGTTCGAGTGGTACCGACCGCAACATGCTCCACTTTGAAATTCGCAAAAACGGTCAGCCAGTAAACCCTCTTGCTTATTTACCTTAAGCCTGATGGGTGCAGTAAAGCTCTGTAAATAAAAATGGACTTTTAACTAATACCACTTGAGGTAGTCACTGTAATCGTGACGACTGAAGAGTCTGGCCGATTCAGTGGCTGTCGCCACATACTTAGGGCACCTGATTGCGTTTCAATCAGTTACCTTGGTGTGTTGTGCGGCTGATATTGGCAAAGTACAAGGAGCAGGGGAAATGGAAGCACAACGGCAAGACCAGTCGATGACTGGCCAGGCAGAAGACTTTCCTCCTGAGTTGGCGGTAGAGAATGAAGAGCAGAAACTAAGTAGCAGCGACGAGAGAGGTAAAGGCCGTACGCGGAGAAAAGCGGCAAAAAATAACTCCGTCTCCTCCCCCGGAGAGAAGAGCAGGATTACCAGGTTGGATGGCGATAGCCATCTGCAGAAGAACCTGGATGCTACTCAACTCTATCTGAATGAAATTGGTTTTTCTCCCCTATTGACCGCTGAAGAAGAGGTGTACTACGCACGTAAGGCCTTGCGAGGTGATGTTGCAGCGAGAAAGCGCATGATTGAGAGTAATCTGCGCCTTGTAGTGAAGATCGCTCGCCGTTATGTCAGCCGTGGCCTGGCTTTGCTGGATCTCATTGAAGAGGGCAATTTGGGGCTTATCCGCGCTGTAGAGAAGTTTGATCCTGAGCGCGGTTTCCGCTTTTCTACTTACGCCACTTGGTGGATACGTCAGACAATAGAACGAGCCATTATGAATCAGACTCGAACTATTCGCCTGCCAATTCACGTGGTAAAGGAACTGAATGTGTATCTCCGGGCATCCCGTGAGCTGGCGCAGAAGCTGGATCATGAGCCGTCCGCAGAAGAGATTGCCAACTTACTTGAAAAACCCGTTGAAGATGTTGAGAGGATGCTGGGACTCAATGAACGGGTAACTTCAGTGGATACTCCGATAGGCCCTTCATCGGAAAAGACTCTGGTGGATACTATCCCCGATCAGCAGGAGTCTGATCCGGCTGAATTGCTTCAGGATAGTGATCTCTTCGATAGTATTAACCGCTGGCTAGGAGAGCTTCCCGATAAGCAGTGTGAAGTAGTTTCGAGGCGATTTGGGTTGCGTGGCTTTGAAGCGAGCACTTTGGAAGAGGTTGGGAGAGAAATCGGCCTGACACGTGAGAGAGTTCGCCAGATTCAGGTTGATGCACTCAAACGCTTGCGTGAGGTGATGGAAAAGCAGGGGCTGGATGGGCTGTCTCTGTTCGGAAACCTTTAAATTTGGTCTTCAATAGAGGAAACCCCGCGAAGGCAGTATATTCGCGGGGTTTCCAGTATCAATCCAATTCAGATTGATACCAAGTGGCTCTATTTCTTAACCCAACGCCCAAGATTGTCTTGGTAATACTCTCCGGGAGAAACACGTGCCTCCAGTTTTTCAGCTGCACGTGCTGCCACCTGAGCGATATCAATATTATTGCTTTTGGCAATTTGTGCGTAAGCGGCCTTACGTTTTGTATTGACTTGTTTTACCAGCTTTTCCAATTCAGGGGAGCTGGCATCCACGATGGCGATATAACCGCTGTTGGCCTCTCCTACAAGGCCTTGGCTTTTGGCTTCGCCCAAGGAAATTGCGAGGGCTGGTAGCGCAATTACGAGGCCCAGCAGTAACAGAGATTTTTTCACAATATTCATGTCTTGCCTCTTTAGAAAATGCCTTCCTTGTCCTCAAACAAGGTATCTAGATCTCGGTCTACTTTGACACGGATCTCATGTTCAATCTTTACATTTAAGTTTACGGTAATCGGCTCACTGGGGGCTTTTACCGCCACCGTAGGGGTACACCCTGTGGCAACCATAGCGTATAGCAACCCTATGGGAATCAGCCGGCTGGCTCTCATCTGACACTCCTTACAATACCTCTCGGGTACCTTTCACTCTTTTGCATTTTCAGTAGTTGTCTCAACGTCAAGGCCCGGTTCGTCAATGATGTCGGGAGCGGCCACATTCCCTCATTGTATTGGTCAAACCTTAACCAGCTCTGAACAGGCAGGCCTTTGCACCTAACCAGAAGAGCCTACTTTACTCTCGACCTATTGGTCCAGCCGCATTTCCAAAGCTTCTGTCAGGTCACGACTGGCCTGTAGAGAACGCAACATCGCAGGGATATTATTCTCTAGGTTGAGATTGATAACCAGATCCCGTTCAGAGTCAACAGACTCACTGCGCCCCACAAGTTTCAGTCTCAGCTGCAAGTCCCCATTGGGAGGGTACTCCATACTGCCTTCCAAGCTGCGGAAATCGTAGTCCTCCAGTGCATTGGCAATCAATTTCAGTTGGGGGTTGTCTGCTAGCATTTGCGGCGAGAAAGCGCCGTAATAACGTAACCGGCCTCCGGGTTTCAGTGCTTCCAGATGCCCATTTTTTACAGTAATGCCATCGGGGCCGGTGGTGATTGGAATTGTCAGGTTGAGGCGTCCGCTTGCTTTAAAATTTTCTGATTCTGTTTCGAGAGCTAGCTGTTCTAGTGATACATCCTGTGCGTACAGAGTGCTGCTTCGCTCTTCATTGGCCAGGTTCCATACCAGCGCCTCGGTAGTCACCTTCCCGTTGAGGAAATCCGCAGAGAGATTCCGTAAGATGAGATTCTGGTTTTTGTCTAAAGACAATGAAAAATGGATGTTCTCTAAGGGTAGACCGGCATCAATAGACTGTATCGACAGTGACTGCGGCTTCGGCGTAACCCAGTGCCCATCAGCCGCTTTTATCAGGACATCTCCTTCAACGCCAGTGGCAAAGCTGTCTTTATAGACTGCGGCAATATTATTCAGAGATAACCTAAGGATATCTTGTGGCTGCTGGGGCCAGGATGCGGTTCCTTTGGCAGAAAGTTTCCCGGAAACGATATCTACAGGTAGCCCGTGGATTGCCTGGCGGAGATTGTGCTGGGGATCAAAAATTACTTCGGGGATAGAGAAGTGAATGGTACCTGTGGCTAACTCCATATTGTGCTGCCAATCTGAATCTACTTTTATAGAGCCGACGATGAGCTGGCTATTTCCTTCTATTTTATCACCCTGAAGTGAGAATGCCCCCTTGAGGGACGCCTTTGCAGAGTAGTTTTCCGGTGTCTGTATTTCAAGATCTTTACCCACAAAGTTACTGTTTAGCTCAATGGCCCCCTGAGTGATTTTCAGGTTGATATTGCTGAGGTTAATGTCGCCGGAAAAAGCAAAGTATTCACTGGCCAAATTTTCGAATGTATTATTCCACAGCTTACTTTTACAATCTGTAGTTAATTGTGCAATTTTGCAATTTATTACAGGTATTCCGAGCTTAGCCATTTTAACTTGGAACTCTTTGCCTTTTATTTCCTCAGCTGTAGCTTTGATTTGTGTCAGCTGCAGTATCTGGGTGTTACTGTCTTTTTTGATATGTAACTTGCCACTTGAGTCCAGGTTTGCAAGGGTTACTCCTGAAATTTTATCGGCTAGCTTAGGCGCTTTGGCTGTTATCTCTAAATCACATTTTGCAAGATTGGAAATTTGGCACTGAATCTCATTGATCTGTGTAAGAATTACAGTACTACTTTCCTTTGCTTGTAGATTAGCTGTTACAGCTCCTTCTATAATTTCAGTCTTTATATGTTTGGGTGATGAGTTCTTCCCCAAGACTTTAATCTTTTTTCTTACCTCTACCTGAACCTGGCTCTGACTTAGCCCTGTAGAGTGTAAGGGGGCGTTCTCTGGCAAATCGGATAAAACAGTATCGAATCGAAACTGGCTCTCAGGGAGGAATATAAAGTGGAATTCATCAATCCAATTCTCTCCTGGTGTAGGGGTACCTAAGGGATGTAAAAGAACTGCACTCTGGAAACCTACTTTTCCCTTTGGATTGCTTATTGACAATGATGGGACATACTTATGCCAAAGCTGGGAGTTAAGCAATGGTTCCGTGGCAGCTAAGAAAATACTACCTTGGAGTTGTAGCTTGGGCACATTGGCCGATGAGGCAGCTTCAAAATTCAGATCCAATAAAGACTGCTTATGGGATGCATTGCCAGTTAATGAGGCATCAATCGTACCGCTGCCAGTGATAGCGCCAGGAATAAAAGGTATGAGTGACTTGAGTTTTACTTCAATAGGCGAATCGGTTGAGAGCCTTGCTTCCACTTTGCTATTTATCGGCTTGAAGGGAATGGAGGCCTTAAGGTTTTCGGTCTCAAACTGCAACAGGATATGCTGGTAGTTTGGAAAGGATATAATATTGTCTGGTATATACGAGCTGGCATTCATAACGACTTGCCCACTAGCCGTTAAACCATCCGTAGCTAATCCAGTTGTTAATTGTACAGCATCCAGGATCGGAGTAACGGCCTCCAGATTTACAGTTGCTCTGGCATTGAATTTCCATTCTTCCTCCCCCTCTTTAATGAGATTTACTTTCGCTTGAGATAAGATTTCGGAAGGGATCGAATATATCTCAGTGTCTAATCCAATTTTGGCTGAAGATAAACTGGCCTGTAGAGAGAGATGGAGTTCGTTAAGCCGAGAGGTCTTATAAGGGGATTCTAAGGTGATAGTATTATCACGCCGCGTGATATTGAGAGGGCCTGCTTCAAAGCTGTTATCGAGCAGGATTTGCTTGACTGACACCTTGCCTGGCATATACCGGACTATGTTCCGGGTGAAGCCATCCAAGGATAAGGTGGACTCTTTAGAGGGATTGCTCTGTGGAGGTGCTGGCACTACTGATTGAGGTTCTTTTCCTGCATGGCGAGTTAGCCTCGTGATAGAGAGCTCTATTTTCTGGGTATTATCACGGTCATAAATAATATGAAACGGGTAAATAATATTGACGTCGTCAAGGACCAAGCTACTGCCTCTGTTGGATTTCAGCTGAACTTGCCTAATTGAGACTTGCCTAAAACTTAGTTCCAACCCAGATAGTTTCTGGATAACCACCTCTCCGGCGAATAGGTTGACTAACTGGGAGGCAACAATATCCTTTTTCCACCAGCTGCCTATCAAGAGAAAAGCCAGGAAAACGGTCAACGAAATAATAAGAATGCGGAGTTTACGCACACTAAACCTCAAAACTCCCGAAGGAGATAACTTTATATTGACATCTGTTATCTAGCTGTAACAGACGACGGCAGGGCCGACACCTGCTATGTACATGGATGAGAGTGATTTTATCAGACTGGCCGGATGTTGCTGGACACAGCCATTTGATTGATAACTAGTGGTATGGTTCATTTATTGGCCAGGGAGTGGAAAAGTGGATTCCTGGTCGGGGGCAATAAATTTTAGTGGCATGCGGCAGCTTCACGCGTACTCCTCTCTATTTATGCAGGTGTCTGAGGTGAATAGTCAGACTAATAGCGGCTCATCCTTAAAGCTATCTTCAGAAACCCGTCTCTGGTCCCCAGAAGCTTAAATTTCTTGTCTATCTGCCCGCAATCAGTAGGTTCTTTTTGATAGTCTCCAGCTATAAGGGGGGGGATTCTTATAGCTTCTAGATAGCGTTTCCATCATGAAGTGCAGAGTTTATTTTCTGTGTGTCAGTGCGTGACTTAATGGCCCTATCCGGTTCTGCTGCAGAAACTGGAGCGCCGATGAACAGCAAAATCCCAACAATAAACAGCAAGGCGATTAGCTTGTTACCCATACAGGGCCACCCTTTTGTCAATTAGCAGGTTATGTAGAATTGTGTCGACGACCAACGGGCCGCAGCAAAGGTTTTACAAGTAGAGAATACTAGTGTCCGCCACCTTCGGTGGCCAAGCTCATCGATATAACGCAAGGATCGGAGGACTGAGACATCGCAGTAAAAACGCGATTCTACTGCCGCCAAGTTTGCGGGGCGCATCTCTTGTAGTTCCATCTTGTAATGATACTTTTGACCCCAACTTACTTATTTCTAACCGTTCCGCCCAGCATACAGTTACTGAGGATGTTTCAACGATGCAAGATACACAGCCGAATACCACCTATCTCAAGGATTATCGAGTACCGGATTATTTGGTGGATAACACTGACTTGCACTTCGAACTGGAGGCAAAGGTTACCCAGGTGAGGACCCGCCTTAAAATTCGTAGAAACCCTAAAGCAGGTGATGGGTTGCCACCATTGTTTCTTGATGGCGTCGATCTGCAGCTGTTTTCTGTCACCCTGGATGGAATCGCGCTTTCCTCCACAGACTATCAGGAATTACCTCAAGGGTTATCTATACCGGTTGAAAAGCCAGAATTTGTTCTGGAGATCCATAACAGCATTAATCCTGAAGAGAACACATCCCTTGAGGGGCTATACCTCTCCAATAAGATGTACTGTACCCAATGTGAGGCAGAAGGCTTTAGGAAGATCACTTTCTATCCTGACAGGCCGGATGTCATGTCGAAATTCACCACTACTATAGTGGCCTCAAAGGATCATCCTGTATTGCTTTCAAATGGTAATGAAATAGGGCGGGGGCATTGTGAGGATGGGCGTCAGTTTGTTACCTGGGAAGATCCCTTTCCCAAGCCGGCCTACCTGTTTGCGCTGGTGGCAGGAAATTTGGAACATGTTGAGGACGTCTTTACCACTGCCAGAGGCCGAAAAGTAAAATTGCAGATATTTACCGAAGCAAAAAATATAGGAAAATGTGATCATGCAATGCGCTCCTTAAAGAACGCTATGCGCTGGGATGAGGAAGTGTATGGCCGGGAATATGATCTCGATATTTTTATGGTAGTTGCAGTGGATCACTTTAACATGGGGGCAATGGAAAATAAGGGGTTGAATATTTTTAATTCCGCCTGTGTTTTGGCCAGTCCAGAAACAGCGACTGATTCTGCATTCCAAAGAATTGAATCAATCGTTGGTCATGAGTATTTCCATAACTGGTCCGGTAATAGGGTTACTTGCCGCGATTGGTTCCAGCTTAGTCTTAAAGAGGGGTTCACGGTTTTTCGCGATGCAGAATTTTCTGCTGACTTGAATTCGAGGGCCGTAAAACGTATTGAGGATGTGACCTTATTGCGTACCAATCAATTTGCGGAAGATGCCGGCCCAATGGCGCACCCGATTCGCCCGGACTCCTATATGGAAATCTCCAACTTCTACACTCTTACTGTGTATGAAAAGGGTGCAGAAGTTGTGCGTATGATCCATACGCTTTTAGGAGCGGATGGCTTTCGCAAGGGGAGTGACCTGTACTTTGAGCGGCATGATGGGTGTGCTGTTACCTGTGAAGATTTTGTAAGAGCAATGGAAGATGCTAATCAGGTGGATCTCACCCAGTTCCGTCGCTGGTATAGCCAGGCTGGCACGCCTGTGCTGGATGTGACAGATCAATTTGATGAAAGCACGGGTGTATATAGGCTTATAGTTCGGCAGTCTTGCCCCGTTACACCTGAGCAAAAAGACAAGCTCCCGTTCCACATTCCCTTTGCGATGGGGTTGCTGGACTCAACAGGAAGCGGTATCGCGTTGGATAAAGCGGGCTCCACCCAGCTTGTTCTGGAGATCACTGAAAGTGAACAGGTATTTGAGTTTAATGGACTGAGGGAGAGGCCTCTGCCTTCCCTTTTGCGTGGATTCTCCGCACCAGTCAAAGTGCGCTATGACTATAGTCTGGAGCAGCTGCTATTCCTGATGAGCCATGATTCGGATACTTTTAATCGATGGGATGCTTCTCAAAGGTTCGCATTTAAGGCCATGAATCAGCTTCAGAGTGCATACCAAGAAGGTTTAAGTTTAGAATTATCTCCAGAGCTCATCGTGGCTTATCGGAATATATTGTTGAATAAAGAGCTAGACCCGGCACTGGTTGCGGAAATTATGCTTTTGCCCAGTGAGCACTCCATTGCCGAGGAATCAGTATCTATTGATGCTGAAGCTATTGTTGCTGCAAGAACGTTTGCTCGTAAATCGCTTTCCTGTGCGCTTATTGATGAGTTAAAAGAACGGTATGCTGAGCTTGATATTGAAAGGCCCTATAGTCCCAATGCCAAGGATATCGCTGAACGCAGGTTAAAGAATATCTGCTTGGAATACCTCTGTGTCACAGAATCTGCGGATGCTCTAGATCTCGCCCAGTGCCAGTTTGATTCGGCTGGAAATATGACAGACAGTGCAGCGGCGTTAAGTGCATTGATTAACTATGGTAATGATCAATACGCTGAACAAGCCATTCATCAATTTTATGACCGCTGGAAGGAAGATACACAAGTTACTGAGCTTTGGCTTGCGCAGCAAGCCTGTAGCGCGAAGAGAGGCACCCTGAATAATATCAAAGCGCTTATGCAGCATCCTGCCTTTGAGTTGAAAAACCCAAATAAAGTGAGGGCAGTAATTGGTGGGTTTGCCAATCGAAATTTCCAACAATTCCACAAAAATGATGGTAGTGGTTTTGAGTTTGTTGCAGATCAGGTTATTGCTTTAGATAAATTAAACCCCCAGGTGGCCTCTAGAGTGGTTATTCCTATCACACGCTGGAAGAAATATTCAGGGGAGCTGGCAGGTAAAATGAAAGCAGCACTATTGCGAGTGTCAAATTCCGGGGAACTTTCCAAAGATGTTTATGAAGTGGTGAGCAAGAGTTTAGTGAATTAGTACCTAGTCAGCAAAGAGCGGGGGGCGTAACACGATCCCCGCACGAACACTCATACATACAAGTGGGTCAGAAGGAAAGAATACATTGCGCTCGGGACGCGCTGTGAATACATCCCTGTAAGCTCGTAATCGGCATCCATGCCTCATACGGTCCCGAGCGCAATGTATTCTTTCCCTCCTTCTTTATGGTATGTGCGATCACACATTTATGCGATAGGTTTTACTCGCTGGTGCTATGTTCTTCTTGTTGACCATGTTTCCTGAATTCTCGTGGAGATTTTCCGGTCCATTTTTTAAAGCTCCTTGAAAAGCTGCTGGTGTCACTGAATCCGAGCTTATAAGTAATTGATGTCACGGGTAGCTCTTGTTGCTTTAGGTAATGTATAGCTTGGTGTTTGCGTGTTTTGTCCAGTATTGCCTGATAGCTGGAACCTTTTTCCTTAAGTTTTCTGTGTAGGCTGCGGCAGCTTATCCCGATGGTTTTGGCGACGATCTCTTGGGATAAGTCACCGGTAGGCATTAGATCTATTAAAATTTTATTTGTTATGCTGATAATGTCATTTTTCCTTAAACGTGCTAGATAATTAGTTAGTGCCTGCTCGTTTATATGGGCCAACTCATTATTTCCTGAGCAGATGCGCCGATCTACAAAATCGCGTTTAAGTCGAATTTCACAGGTGTTCGCAGAAAATCCCACTGGGCATCTATACATCATTCGGTGGTGTTCTGGATTGACTGGCTTGGTGCGTGTGAGGTTAATTGCAATCAGATGTTTGTGGATGTCTGGGGATATTTTCCTACATGATTTTATTAACAAGGCGATAAAGGCATCCACAGCATGAATGCTAGGCTCATAATGTAAGCCTTCAACCTTGAGCAAGGAGACTATTACTTCGTGTTGCTCATCGCGAATACTGATTCTCATGGCAGTGCTGACTACCTCTGAGAATCGCGATGACCGCTCCAGGCTTTCTCTGATGGAGCTGCTGGCTAAGTGGGCATAACTTAGAGCGTGAAGGTTCGTGTGGTTAACATGCTTGGCAACCTGCAAGCCTATGCAGTCATTGCGGGATAAGGACTCCGCCAGATCCCATAATTTTTTCATGTTTTCCAAAGGGATACGTCGATTAGTATCCTCTATGCCACAGGCTGAGATACTGGCTTTCTGCAGGACTTCCCGAGGGGAGCAATAAGGTTTTAGAGTCTCAATAATGGGTAAAACCCAGGTTGCAATGGTTGTATGTCCATTCTCAGCCATTTGTCAACTTGTCCTAATTGGTCAAGAGTTTGGCCAGTTAAGTAAAGAAGTGCATAGGCCAAACTATTAGCATCAAAATAAGTATTTCTACATTCATTTGTCCAAGATTAGCCTAACAGTCTTGGTATGTTAAGGAAATCTGCTGCTTTTAAAGTAAGTCCTGATACTCATGCGATTGGAATTATGCACAATTTAATTAAAAGAACAGTGGTACTTACAGGCTTATCAGTCTCCGCATTTTATGGAAGTGTTAAGGCTGGTGAGCCCACCCAGCTTTTCTGGGGAGATATGCATTTACATACCTCTTACTCATTCGATGCTTTCTTAAGTCAAAATTACTCGGCAACACCTGATACTGCTTATCGGTGGGCCAAGGGGCAGCCAGTTATTCACCCTTATACCCACGCTAAGGTACGGATAGATACACCGCTGGACTTTCTTGTGGTTTCTGATCATGCAGAGGGATTGGGGGTTATGAGGGCGATAGTTAACGAAACAGACCAGCTAAACACAGAATTAACCATTTCCCAATCAATAAAGCGTTGGTTCGCCAAGCAGCATATTCGCTATAAAGTATCTGTGGATGAGGGGATGGATATATTTAATGGGTTGCTGCCCGTAAAGGCGCTCAACTCAGAGGATGGTGCTGACCCGGTACAGGACCCTGCCAATACAGCCCCGGAGCCTTTGCTTGGGGACTTAAATCTAACGCGGGAAACTGCCTGGCATGAAATTATTGATGCAGCTGATCGTCATTATAATCCTGGTACATTCACGAGCTTTATAGGCTGGGAGTGGAGTTCACTCCCTACGGGGGCTAACCTGCATAGGGTGGTAGTTTCCCCCAATGGCTCCAAGCAGGCTAAGCAATATCTGCCTTTTGGGTCAGACCAGAGTCAGTACCCAGAGGAATTATGGCGCTGGTTGGATGAAACGTCAGAGCGAACTGGCAGCGAATTCATTGCTATTCCGCATAACTCCAATGTGTCCAAAGGGTACATGTTTGCAGAAACCACTCTGCGTGGTGAGCCGATCGACACACAGTATGCGCGAACGCGCATGCGCTGGGAGCCCCTTGTTGAAATGACGCAAATAAAAGGGGATTCTGAGACGCACTCACAGCTTTCACCCACGGACCCCTTTGCTGACTTCGAAAACTATCCATTTTACTTGCAGGCTGATCCAGAAGCCTATCGTGTAGCTAAGGGCGACTATGTACGCTCTGGCTTAAGAACTGGTTTGGAGATAGGAGAGAAAATAGGGGTGAACCCTTATAAGTTTGGATTGATTGGGTCAACCGATTCTCATACAGGTATATCGAGTGCAGAAGAGGAAAACTTCTGGGGTAAATTTGCCCATGATTCAATACCCGAGGGCAAGCGAAAAAATGCTGTCATAGGCGGAACCAAAGCAACTGGTTGGAATATGTCAGCCTCTGGTCTTGCCGCAGTTTGGGCTGAGGAAAATACACGGGAAAGCCTGTTTGCCGCCTTTAAACGTCGCGAGGTTTATGCAACTACAGGGCCGAGAATCCAAGTGCGTGTATTTGCAGGTTGGGGCTTCCCAAAGCATGCAATAGATGCAGAAAATATTGCTGAACTGGGTTATTCCCATGGAGTGCCCATGGGGGGGGATTTAACCAGACCCCAAGCTACGGATGAGTCGATACAATTACTAATACGTGCTGTTAAAGATCCCAAAGGAGCAAACCTTGATAGAGTCCAAGTTGTAAAATCATGGCTCGACGAGGGAGGGCACAGTCATGAGCAGATCTTTAACGTAGCCTGGTCCGGTCAGCGGTCCTTGGATAGCCAAGGTCAATTAGCTCCCGTGGGTGATACTGTTGACCGCGAGACGGGCCTGTATACCAATACCCAGGGTTCTATCGAGCTGTCTACCTTATGGCAGGATCCAAACTTTGATATGAACCAAAGGGCTTTTTACTATGTTCGTGTTTTGCAGATCCCAACACCACGTCACTCCCTTTACGATGCGGTGGCAGCAAAAGAAATCAACCGTGGAAAGGTTCAGATACCTTCTGAAGGCCCTGCAGTTATTCAGGAGCGTGCCTATACCTCGCCTATTTGGTATACGCCGTAGTTAATCGATATATAAAGCCTGATGGTATAGCGAGGCGATCTTTTCTAATAGTTTTTTAACCTTCTTTGCTTGACAGTTGTGGAGGTTTTTAGTGTGAGGCTTATATGCTAAAGGGTTTGGGGAGGTTGGGTAGAGATCCATTGGTACATTTTTTGGCTATCGCTTTGTTTCTATTTGTTGGTGTCGAGCTAGTAGAGCCAGATGCAGGAGCCTCGGATCAAAAAAATATTCTACATTTGAATGAAGATTTGTTAGTTGAATATATTCAATATCGAAAAAAAACATTCAATCCAGATTTTGCCAAGACTTACTGGAAGGGGTTGGCGCCGTCTGAAAGGTCAGACTTGATTCATGATTATGTTAGGGAGGAAGTGCTTTACCGTGAAGCTATTAATCTAGGTCTTCAGGATAATGATCAGATCATACGTCGTCGCCTTATTCAAAAGCTCGAGTATGTAACAGAGGGCTTTGCTAGTGATATTAATGTTTCCCAGCAGGATTTAGAGGACTACTTTCGGCTTCATCAAGAAGAATACCAAATTGAAGCTTCCGTTACCTTTACTCATGTTTTTTTTGATTTCAGCAGTCAACTTAATAGTAGTCTAGAGGAGACTGCTTTACAGACCTTGGGTTACCTTTTGGAAAAGTCAGTGGCCTTTGAAAAAGCCTCAGAGCATGGAGATAGATTTATATATCACCGAAACTATGTTGGACGAACTCGTCAATTGGTAGCTAGTCATATGGGAGCGGATATGGCGCAGAAAATATTTCAGTTACCAATGAATACCTGGTCTGGGCCCTTTGAATCCCCTTATGGATTACATCTGGTATTGGTGGTCGAGAATAATCCCAGTCGCTTGCCAAACTATCAAGAGGTAGCTCCTTTGGTATTGGAAGACTATCGCCGTCAGAAACTGGATGATATGAGGCATCGTAAGATACAGGAATTGATTGCTCAATATCGAATTGAATTGGACCCTTCAATGCAGAATGTGCCTGCGGATTTTGCCTATGTTAAATAGATATTCCTGCAGGTTAATAGTAACTATATTGATTTTTCTAGCAGGTGGAATCTATAGTCACCCTGGCTTTGCCCATGAAGGGAGGCCAATTTATATCCAATTACAAGAGGTCTCGGAAAAAATATACGGTTTGCGATGGAAGATTCCGCCCGTGATGGAGCCAGGAACAGAGCCTAAGATTTACTTAAAGGGAGCCGGCTGTCGAAAATTCTCGGAAGTTGAGACTCCTCGTCATTCTGCTGAAAAAGTGTATCATTGCCAATCTCCAAGCTCGAATACTATTAATAGATCTACTGCTGACTTGCAAATACATCTTGTATACCCTGTTGCTAATCCAGTGCTATCTACCTTGGTTCACTTTGAAAGGTTGAATGGGGCGACTGTCCACCTCTTTAATGGTCCCGATGTATTAGAAGTGAATTTGCCTGCTGAATTGCCCATTTGGGAATATGTAAGGCAGTATATTGAAGCTGGGTTTTTACATATTTTGGAAGGCTATGATCATCTGCTTTTTGTTTTGTGTTTAGTATTTGTTGCAAAGGGGCTTGGGGGTATTTTGATAGCCATAACTGGCTTTACGTTAGGGCACTCAATCACACTTGGACTCGCAAGCTTGAATCTCTTTACCATTAGGGTGGATGTTGTAGAGGTATTGATCCCTTTAAGTATTATGGTTCTAGCGGCTGAGATTATTAATGCAGGGCATTCTCGTGATAGGAACACCTTGTCTTGGCGGTTCCCGGCTATTGTTGCTAGCGGTTTCGGGTTGTTACATGGATTTGGATTCGCCAGTGCATTGACAGAGCTGGGTCTTCCTCACGATCAGAAATTAGTAGCCTTGATTAGCTTTAATGCCGGTGTTGAGCTGGGTCAATTAGTGTTTGTATTGTTTGTGCTTCTTTTATCTTATATGGTTAAGTTGATATTTTTAAACTGGGGTTTTTCAGGATATTCACTTCGTAGTTTGATGCAGTCGACATTAACTGTTTATCCAGTGGGTGTGGTGAGTGGGTATTGGTTTATGGACAGGTCTGTGGGGTTGTTCTCTTAAAATATAACAAACTTACTACTGAGTCATAGGGAGAGAATACACTGCACTCGAGACGCGCTGTGATTACATCCCTGTAAGCTCGTAATCGGCATTCACGCCTCATACGGTCCTGAGCGCAGTGTATTCTTTCCTTCCCCTTTTTAGTAATTTACAGAAAATGAGAATTTTTCTATTCGGTAATCCATCTATAGCAAAATTTAGCAATATTCATCCATTTGGGTTCTAGCATTAAGTAGTGACCATAGCCTTCCGCAATATGCAGGGTGGTTTGTGAATTACATTTTTTTGCGATGAGTTGTGCTGTAGAGGGTGGTATCGCGAGATCTTCAGAGCCTGAGATCATTAGAATAGGGCATTTTATTTTTTCATAATCAATTTTGGTGGTTTTGTTTTCATCAAATATCCAGAAAAATAATTCAAATAGCACTCTGCCTGATTCCGGCCCTAAACGGTTAAATACAAGGTGCTGATCTGATAAGTTTAGTTTGTTAAGCCCGAATTTTACCATTGTTTCAAAGTCGGGTAATAGTATGTCTTCCCAGAACTTCCCCGATGCCATAAACATTTTGCCAAGATCGCATTCCTGGCTGGTTGTGGGTGGGATTCCCCAGTTAGTGCTTCCGTTCAATAATATTATTTTTTGTGCTAGATCCATGGAGGCTATTTTTTGTGCAATAACTCCTCCTAAGGAATGCCCAATCAGAATTGGCTTACTATTCAGGTGTTTGACAAATTTAGCTATATCTTCGACATAGTCTGCAATACTTGTCCCGATAAGAAGGCGATGGGCCGCTTCCGATTTCGGGTTTTCATGGTGGCGATATACTGGGCTGTGGCAGGAAAATCCTTTTTGCACAAAATATCTATGGAAATTTTCCATAGTCCAGGAACCCGCATTAGTACCGTGGATGAGAACAATAGATGTATCTATGATTATCCTCCTGATTGAATGGGCACTAATAGTCTTAGTGGTAGGTGATATTGCTTTTAATTGGTTCAATTCCAATAGCATAGCGTATCCCTTAACTTTTTCATGCGGTGTATTTTTCTTAATGGGTTCTTATGGTTTACTGAAAAGTGGGCGGGAAAGAATGCACTGTGCTCGGGGCCGTATGAGGCATGGATGCCGATTATGAGCTTACAGGGATGTATTCACAGCGCGTCTCGAGTGCAGTGTGTTCTTTCCTTCTGACTCAGTAGTGTTTCCGTTTATCAGGTGAGTCTTTTATGCTGGTAATCCAGTTTTTAGCGGGGTGGATCGGGATAAGGTTGCACTCTTTACACGATATTATTTTATGATTTGCTTTAGTATGATCAGGCCGAAGTACTCATGTGGAAAACGCAAGTCGGAATAAGTAACTGGTATTGGGGTTACATATGGAAAACGGATTTTTTCAAAAAGTGTTGGATGGTGAGTTGCCTATGCCAAAGGCAGCATTGACTCTTGGGGCGAGAATCCTATCCGTTGATAGTGATGTGGGCTGCATTGAAGTGGAGTTTGAAGCGAAGGAAGAATTTACTAACCCGATAGGAAAAATACAGGGGGGCTTTCTGGCTGCAATGCTTGACGACACTATGGGACCGGCCTTAACGGCCACTCTCAGCGAGAATCAGTTTGCGCCGACATTAGAGTTGAAAACACATTTTATTGCGCCGGTAGTGGTTGGAAAAATATTGGGCCGGGGACGAGTTGTTTCCAAGGGAGGTAGTATTTGTGTCCTTGAGGGAGAGCTGTTCCAGGAGGGAACACTGGTTGCTAAGTCTACGGCCACCGCTATGATTCGGAGTATCTCTTCTTCTACCAAATAATTCAAATTGGTTTCCTGCCGTTAAACTGGGTTGCCCCCTTGAGCAATGAGGGGCGTACAAATGCAACCATTAGCTTATATCGAGGGTTAGCGGCAGGCATCAATTTCTGCAATTAGGGTCGCCATTAGCTCGGCTGCGGGCAGTGCCCTGGCGAGGGGGGCACCTTGACCAGCCCATTGTACGGCAAAATCCTCACTGCCGGTGTGGGATGCTGCAGTGGCCAGGGCTTTTCCTGCGCTATAGCAAATTGGGTAGTCAGGGCGGGTGGGGGCATTTCGATCCAGGTCATGGTAGAAACGATTAGTGATGCCCCGCGCCGGTCGCCCGGAGATGTTGGTGGTGATAGCGGTATTTCGTGCACGTTCACTTTGTAACGAATTGCGGTAGGTGTTGTTAGCCGCAGACTCTGGACACAGGATAAAGGCGGTACCCATCTGTACCGCGCTAGCGCCAAGAGAGAACGCTGCCTGGATGCCGGCTCCATCCATTATTCCTCCCGCGGCAATCACGGGTAGCCTATGTTGACAACTCAGCAGTCTTACTAGAGCAAGAGTGCCCATCTCCATATCGAGTTCAGGCTCAAAAACGCCCCTATGGCCGCCTGCTTCCACCCCTTGTGCAATCAATGCATCGATACCAGCTTCTTCTATCAAACGAGCCTCGCCAAGATTTGTAGCCGTTGCCAGTAGGGCAATGCCGGCATCCTTGAGCGCGGTGATCGCGGATTGTTCGGGCAGGCCGAAATGAAAGCTCACTACTGAGGGCTGCTCTTCCAGCAGAACTGCGAGCATTTCCGGGTTTCCGATAAAGCTTGAGTAGGGCTCATGGATTTCTGCAGGTGGGGTGGCACCCAGGCTTGCAAAGTAGGGGGCAAGATGGGCGAGCCAAGCTGTTTGGCGATTGTTGTCTGCAACTGCGGGTTGGTGGCAGAAAACGTTTACGTTAAAAGGCTTACTGGTGAGCTCGCGGGTTTTTCGGATCTGTTCAGTAGCCTTTTGTGGGGAGCAGGCCCCGAGACCAAGGGCGCCAAGCCCCCCGGCATTGGAAACTGCAGCCGCTAATTGGGGCGTAGAAACACCCGCCATTGGCGCCTGCAGAATGGGATGAGAAATCCCCAGCCTTTCCAGTAGTGGCCGCATTATCTCGCCCGCCTCATCGCTGCTTCACCAGACTACCTTAGGGCAGTTTGGGCACGACAGCTATATCGTGCAGGGAGTTATTTGCCAACTTTTCAATGCCGAAGGGTCAACTGTAATTTGATTTTACAGGTGCAGGTTGAAGCCGATATAGGGACCTTTAATTTCAATGTCGCTCTGCAGGTCGTCCAACTCTTCCAGGTCGAGGCTCATTACCCGGTAGCCCGCCTCAATAGCCAAGTCGATCGCCGGTACGAAATTCCAGCGTACTTTTGCTGTGAGGTCTGTGTGGGTGTCACCTCGGTAGGCGGTACCGTTGCCCTGGGCAATTACAGACCAGCCGGTAAATGGCAGGTCGAAGCGTGCCATAGCGTAGGCCATCGGCAAATAACCGGTGAGGTCGACAGTTTCTGCCTGGGTTTCGCTTACCGCAGTAAATTCACCGTCATACATGCGCGCAGTCAGGCCTATGTCGAGGTTTACCCAGTTATCCAGCACTTCGTAGTAGAAGGTGGCATCGGTGTGTGTAAGCGAGAGGTCAGTGGTGATCTCTGAGCCTACCAGGAAGGTTTCATCGTCAAAGGTTACAGAGCCCTCCAGTATTGAGGCGCCATCGCTGTCAATCTTGCTATGGGCTAACAGGATATTGGGAACCAGGGGAATTGGGTGCTCTAGGGCGGCCTGTATAAAGGTAATGTTGTCTTCACTAAGAGAGAGGTTGTCTAAATCGTAGTCATCATTACCAATGCCGCCGGTGTAGCCTGGGAGCCAGACGCCTGCTGTGGCATCAAAGCCAAGGATGGTATCTGCGCTGGCAGTGGTGCAGGCGAGGAGGGCACTGAAAGCAATTGCGGTTTTTTTCATGGACTTCTCTCCGTGATGAATTTGTCGCGGAGTGTACAGATATATTTTTAGTGTGCCGCTGTAAGTTGCACATTTTTACAAATCTTTTTGAACGGGCAAGCAAATTTGGCGTGTAAAAGTGTAGCGCTGTTTGGGCTCTGCCCATCGTTCTATTTGATGTATTGCGAGTGGCTGCGAATTAGTCAGCCAAGCTTCATTAAATGAATTTGTAATATTTTTCTTGTTTGCGCCGGTTTAACTGGCCGCTTCAAATAACATTTGTTGCAGGGCACTGGCGGCATTGCTCAAGGTGCGACCGCGATGACTGATGACACCCAGGTTGCGCAGCACCTGCAGCTTCTTCACTGGTAATATTGCGAGGCTTTCATCGACGAGCGTATGGGGCAGCACACTCCATCCAAGGCCCACACAGGCCATCATCTTGATTGTCTCCAGAAAGTTGGTCGCTAATTTGGCACTGAGTTTTAGCCCTTGTGCATCAAACTCACGTTTAATCAGGCGCCCGGTATAGGTATTGAGGTCCGGCAGTATGGCGGGATAGTCGGCCAGGTCGGCCAGTTCCAGCGTGGGAATTTTTGTCAGGGGGTGTTCTGGAGCTGCTACCACCACACAGGGGTCGGGCCAGATAACCTGTGCATTGAGGTGCGGGTATTCTTTCAGGGCCAGAGTCACAACTGCCAGCTCATACTTGGCTGCCATCAGTGCCTCGTAAGCCTGTTCGGAATCCAGAAAATCGATATCCAGGGCCACTTCTGGGTAGCGGTTACTGAACTCTCTGAGCACCGGTGGCAAGTGGTGCAGTCCCACGTGGTGGCTGGTAGCAATGCGCAAGCTGCCGCTCACCGAGTTGCTGAGGGCGCGCAATTCCCGCTCCGTATCACTGATTTCGTTGAGAATATGTCGGGCGCGGGGCAGGAGGACGCGGCCGGCATCGGTCAGCTGTAGGCGCCGGCCGATGCGGTTGAACAACGCCGCGCCAAGTTGCTGTTCGAGGGCGGCAAGGCGCTTGCTTACCGCGGGCTGTGTCAGGTGAAGCTGAGTCGCCCCCTCGGAGACAGAGCCTCTCTCAGCAATTGCTAGAAATGCTTTAAGCCATTGAATTTCCAAATTTTTTAACCTCGTTTTATGGGCCGCGGGAATATTGTTGGCAGAGTATGAAGCGCCTCAACTTACATGCTACTTCAGGATGAACTTTGAATTCCATAATGGAATACTTGTGATAATAAATATAAATTGGTGTTATTTGTTGCTGCTGGGTAGACTCGGTCTCTAAACAATTGAGAGGACAGGCTGTGGCAGGGCAAACACTCTACGACAAACTGTGGCAGGACCATCTGGTCAAGACCAGTGATGATGGCTCGGCGCTTATTTACATCGACCGTCACTTGATTCACGAGGTGACTTCCCCTCAGGCATTTGAGGGCCTTCGACTGGCAGGGCGCAGCCCCTGGCGCAAGGATTCCCTAGTGGCGACACCGGATCATAACGTGCCTTCCGAGAGCACGGAGCGCGCCGCAGGTGTGAGCGGTATCCGCGACGATATATCCCGCATTCAGGTGCAAACTTTGGATGAGAATTGCCGGGATTTCGATGTGGTGCAGTTTGGCATTAACGAACCGGGTCAGGGCATTGTGCATGTTATTGGTCCTGAGACCGGGGCGACTCTGCCCGGTATGACCGTGGTATGTGGTGACTCACACACCTCTACCCATGGTGCTCTGGGCGCGCTGGCCCACGGCATAGGCACTTCTGAAGTGGAGCATGTAATGGCCACCCAGTGCCTGACCCAGAAGAAGATGAAAAATATGCTGGTGCGCGTAGACGGCGAACTGCGCCCAGGCGTTACCGCCAAAGATGTAGTGCTGGCGATTATCGGTAAGATCGGCACCGCCGGGGGCACTGGCTATGCGATTGAGTTCGGCGGTGACGTTATCCGCAATATGTCCATGGAAGGCCGTATGACCGTTTGTAACATGGCGATTGAGGGCGGTGCCCGTGCTGGCATGGTCGCGGTTGACCAGATCACTCTCGACTATGTGAAAGGCAAACCCTACGCGCCAAAAGGCGAACAGTGGGACAGAGCGGTTGAGGCCTGGAGTCACCTGCATTCCGATGACGACGCCGAGTTTGATGCGGTGGTGGAATTGCGCGGTGAAGATATCGAACCCCAGGTGAGTTGGGGTACTTCGCCGGAAATGGTGGCCTCGATCAGTGCCAAAGTGCCAGATCCCTCTGCCGAAAGTGATACCACCAAGCGTACTGGAATGGAGCGCGCTCTCGACTATATGGGCCTTGAGGCCGGGCAAAAGATTAGTGATATTCGCCTGGATCGGGTATTTATCGGCTCCTGTACAAATTCTCGCATCGAAGATCTGCGCGCTGCTGCTGAAGTGGCCCAAGGCCGGTACAAAGCAGATAGCGTCAAGCAGGTGTTGGTTGTACCCGGCTCCCAGGCGGTGAAGGCCCAGGCGGAACAGGAAGGGTTACATGCAATCTTTGAGCAGGCAGGCTTTGAGTGGCGAGAGCCATCCTGCTCTATGTGCCTTGCTATGAATGCAGATAAGTTGGGAGCTGGTGAACACTGTGCCTCAACCTCTAATCGGAACTTTGAAGGACGTCAGGGCTATGGTGGGCGCACCCACTTGGTGAGCCCCAGTATGGCGGCAGCCGCTGCAATTGCGGGGCACTTTGTCGATGTGCGTGAAATGGCGACGGTGCGAGCCGAAGAGGAGATGGCCTGATGAAAGCGTTTACCCAACATGAAGGTCTTGTGGTGCCGATGGATCGGGCCAATGTGGACACCGACCTGATTATTCCCAAGCAATTTCTCAAGTCCATCAAGCGTACTGGGTTTGGCCCCAATTTGTTTGATGAGTTGCGCTACCTGGATGAGGGGTTCCCTGGCCAGGACTGCTCAAACCGCCCTGTTAATCCAGAGTTCCCACTAAATTTCCCGCGTTACCAGGGTGGTTCGGTATTACTTGCACGCGAGAATTTCGGTTGTGGTTCCAGCCGTGAGCATGCGCCTTGGGCGCTGGATGATCACGGTTTTCGTGCAATTATCGCCCCCAGTTTCGCGGATATCTTCTTCAACAACTGTTTTAAAAACGGCCTGTTGCCGATTGTATTACCGGAGGAGGTAGTACATCAGTTGTTTGAAGAAACTCATGGGCAGGAAGGATATTCACTGACCATTGATCTGGAGCAGCAGCATGTGCGCAAACCCTGCGGTGAAGTGATTCCCTTTGAAGTAGATGTGTTCCACAAGCACTGCTTGCTTAATGGCCTTGATCACATCGGCCTGACATTGGAGCACTCAGAAGATATTCGTGCTTATGAAGAAGCGCGACGTGAAAAAGCCCCATGGCTATTTGATGCGGTTCAGTAATTAAAGGAAATTCCTGTGACGAAGAAAGTAATGATTTTGCCGGGCGACGGCATTGGCCCGGAAATTGTTGAGCAGGCGATGGCGGTACTGGAAGTCGCATCTGGAAAGTTTAATTTGGGCCTTAGTTTTGAGCAGGGGTTGATTGGGGGTTCCTCAATTGATGTCCATGGTGAGCCTCTCACCGATGAGACTCTCAAGGCTGCTGGCGAGTGTGATGCAGTATTACTCGGTGCTGTAGGTGGTCCCCAGTGGGATACCCTGGAGAGAGAAATTCGTCCGGAGAAAGGCCTGTTGAAAATCCGCAGTGGCCTCGGCTTATACGCCAATTTGCGCCCGGCAATTCTTTACCCCCAATTAGCAGATGCTTCCTCCCTGAAACCGGAGGTGGTTTCAGGGCTGGATATTTTGATTGTACGTGAGCTGACTGGCGGCATTTACTTTGGTGAGCCTCGGGGTATCCAGACTCTGGAAAATGGCGAACGCCAGGGCTTTAACACCTATGTCTACAGTGAGTCGGAAATTGAGCGTATTGCGCGCAGTGCCTTTGAGGCGGCGCAAAAACGCAGCGGTAAACTCTGCTCTGTGGATAAGGCTAATGTGCTCGAAGTCACTGTTCTTTGGAGAGAGGTATTGGATCGTCTGGCACCGGAATACCCCGATGTTGAACTGTCCCATATGTACGTGGACAACGCTGCGATGCAATTGGTGCGTGCGCCCAAGCAGTTCGACGTAATGGTAACCGGTAATATGTTCGGCGATATTCTCTCAGATGCCGCCGCCATGCTTACAGGTTCCATTGGTATGTTGCCTTCTGCTTCCTTGAATGAAAGTGGTTTTGGCCTTTATGAACCCTGCCACGGTTCCGCGCCGGATATCGCAGGGCGGGGTATTGCCAATCCATTGGCAACGATCCTGTCTGCTGCCATGATGCTGCGTTACTCCCTCAATATGAGTGAAGCAGCAGAAGCCATTGAGGCCGCGGTGAGCAAGGTGTTGGAGCAGGGTTTGCGCACCGCGGATATTTATACCGAGGGCAGCCAGAAAGTCACCACCGCAGAAATGGGGGCTGCCGTCGTCGCTGCACTTTAATCCCCGATTTCACTATCGCGCCGCTTTCCCGGCGGCGCACTTTGATCACATCACACACAGGACATCGCAATGCAAAAAATAGGTTTTATCGGCTGGCGCGGCATGGTCGGTTCGGTATTACTGGAGCGCATGCGCTCAGAGGATGACTTTGCCCATATCGTTGAACCGGTTTTTTTCTCCACTTCCAATGCGGGTGGAAAGGCACCAGATATTGACCGTGAACTGCCGCCTTTGGGCGATGCCTACGATATCGATGCATTGGCAGAGTTAGATGCGATCGTCAGCTGTCAGGGTGGTGACTATACACAGGAGGTTTTCTCCC
Source organism: Microbulbifer epialgicus (assembly GCF_041447265.1). NCBI lineage: Bacteria > Pseudomonadati > Pseudomonadota > Gammaproteobacteria > Cellvibrionales > Microbulbiferaceae > Microbulbifer > Microbulbifer epialgicus. Next base: position 66,836 of record NZ_JBGMEK010000010.1, on the reverse strand, counting down.
GCCTTCGTGACTCAGGCTGGAATGGCTACTGGATAGATGCCGCCTCGAGTTTACGTATGCAGGACGATGCCGTAATCGTTCTGGACCCGGTTAACCGCGATGTTATCGATCGCGCTATAGAAGCCGGGCAAAAGAATTTTATTGGTGGCAACTGCACCGTCAGCCTGATGTTGATGGCTCTCGGTGGTTTGTTTAAAGCCGGTATGGTGGAGTGGGTTACAGCCATGACCTACCAGGCCGCCAGTGGTGCCGGTGCCCGCAATATGCGGGAGCTAATTGGGCAGATGGGCGCTATTCGCGACGGTGTTAGCGGTGAGCTCTCCGACCCCGCCAGCGCGATTCTGGAAATTGATCGCAAGGTGGCTGCGGATATGCGGTCGGTTGAGTTTCCCACTGCCGAGTTCGGTGCGCCCCTGGCGGGCAGCCTTCTGCCATGGATTGATACCCAGCTTGAAAATGGACAAAGCCGTGAAGAGTGGAAAGCTCAGGTTGAAGCGAACAAAATCCTGCAGACAGCTGCTCCAATTCCGGTGGATGGTACCTGTGTGCGTATTGGTGCGATGCGCTGCCACAGTCAGGCTTTCACTGTGAAGCTGAAGAAAGATCTGCCTATGGCAGATATTGATCAATTGATAGGTGCGGCAAATGAATGGGTCAGTGTCGTGCCCAATGATCGCGAGGCTACTTTACAGTCCCTGACTCCCACTGCCGTGACTGGCAAACTGGATATCCCGGTGGGGCGTCTGCGCAAGTTGAGTATGGGGCCTGAGTACTTGAACGCTTTCACTGTGGGGGACCAACTGCTGTGGGGTGCGGCAGAGCCCCTCCGCCGCATACTGCTGATTTTGCTCGGCAAGCTTTAATTGGTACGGCCTTGGATAAGTCCTCAAATGGCAATCTTTTTTGTGCCTGTTAATGGAGGACTTTTCGCCAAGCTGTGAACCCCATCGCGTAAAAAGCTGTTACTGGTTGTCATAGCGGCTTTTTCGATTTTCCCTCACGGGTATAATCGCCCCTCATTTTTTCCTTTCCAATTTCAACGAAGTGAATAGCCATGTCCGAAGCCGCCCGCGAACTGGTCATCGCCGGTGTCGATAACGCCGCCTTTGCCCCTCTGCTGGAAATACTGGAAGAGCGGGAAATTATTACCGCTGAACAGCTGAGTTTGCTGGAGACCGAAGACCGGGAAGTGGACCCGCAGGTGTTTGCTAACCGCAATATTCCTGTGCAGTCCCTGGAAAAATTCACTTTTAATGACCAGCAGGTGGTTCTCCTATTGAGCGCCGATGATGCTGTTCAAGCCGCCATGGCTGCGGCCGAGCAAAATGGTGCCTGGATAGTGGATGCGGCTGCCAATACCCGAGGCGATGAAAGTGCTGTTCTGATCCACCCTATGTTTAACAGCGGGGATCTGGCGAATGCAGATCGTCGCGTCGTTGCCCTACCCAGTGCTGGTGCCGCCATGGTCGCGGAGGCCTTGGCCCCCCTGAAGGATAAGTTGCAGGCTGTCGAAGTGCAGTTGAGTCAGCCGGTATCTGCGTTGGGGAAGGCTGCGATTGATTCCATGGCCGCACAGACGGCGCGTATGTTTAGTGGCCAGGAGGCAGAAATTGATCCGGCGATCGGTCACCGCTTGGCTTTCAACTTGCTAAGCGCCAGCGAAGGGCTACTTGCCAGTGGCCACACCGTGAGCGAGCTGACCCTGATCCATGATTTGCGTCGCCTGTTGGGTGAAAGTGTGGTGGTGGATGCGAGTATTAATACAGTCTCAGTATTTCATGGGCAGCTTGCCAATCTCGGTGTTCTGCTGGCAGAAGATATCGACTTGGATAATATGCGCGCACTGTTGGGCAATGGTGCTCGCCTGCAGTTGGCAGAGCAACCCTCGGCAGAAAACGCGGTCGGCAGCGATGTGACAATCATCGGACGCTTGCGCCAAAGTCTACTCAACAAGCGTCAGCTAAATTTTTGTGCGGTGTCAGATAACCTGCGAAAAGATGTAGCAATGAACTGTGCACAAATTGCTCACTTGTTGCTAAAAAACTACTGATATTTAATACTTAGCGGCCATAGTGAAGGTGTAATCTTAACTTTGGTCCGGCTGAGATTGGCGAGTTATTCGTCGCAGTTGGTGGTCGTCTGCACGGCGGTCTCATAGTCGAACGATTACCGTTCAAAAATGGGGGTTTTCTGAAGGTGTGCTTTTTGGAATCCCTGGGAAGATTCTAACAATTAAAGGGAATCGGATATGCGTGTGCGTAAGCTGGCACTTGCAGTTGGTCTAGTCGGTGCACTGGGAAGCAACGCGACTCTGGCGCTCGGGCTGGGGGAGATCAAACTCAACTCCACCCTAAATCAGCCGCTCAATGCGGAAATTGGATTGCTGCAAACTCGCGGCCTGGACGATGCCGAGATCAAAGTGCGCCTCGCAGGGCCGGGTGAATTTGAGCGTGCGGGAGTGGACCGCTCCTACCTGCTCACCTCTCTACGCTTTGATGTAGATTATTCGGGTGCCAAGCCGGTTATTCGCATAACAAGCCGCGAGCCTATCCGTGAGCCTTTCTTGAATTTCCTGGTGGAGACACGCTGGCCCAGCGGGCGCCTGCTGCGCGAGTATACCCTGCTGATGGATCTGCCGGCATTTTCGCCGAACACAGCCCAGCAACCGGTGCGCGCTGCTGAGCGTGAACGCCAACAAGTCCGTCGGGATGCACCGGTACAGCGTCCCGTTCAACGTCCCCTCCAGCCTGCTCAACAGCCGACGGTTGAGCCGGACAGTGAGCCGGTTGGTGAACCTGCGACGGCGCCGCAGTCTGAGCCGGTTCGGCGCCAGCCGCAGCGCGCTTCTTCTATGGAAGACGCGGGCAGCAACAGCCAGGTTTATGGCCCGGTTTCCTCCGCCGATACTCTGTGGGAGATCGCCTTGGAAAATCGCGTTGGTCGCGAGTTTTCGGTGCAGCAGACGATGCTGGCGATCCAGCGCCTGAATCCTGAAGCCTTTATTAATGACAATATCAACCTGCTGAAAAAGGGCGCTGTTCTGCGCTTGCCCAGTGCTGATGACCTGCGCAGCCTTAGCCTAACCGAGGCGATTTCAGAAGTTGCCCAACAGAATGACTCCTGGCGCCAGCGCAGTGGCGCGGAAGAAGTCGCCACAGGTGTGCCGTTGGATGCGCGTGCTGTGGAGGAAGAGACTGTTGTCAATGATGTGGTTGAGGGGCGTGTAAGCTTGGCCGCGCCGGGAGACAATGAATCCGTTACTTCTGGCTCTGGTAGTGGCGCTGAGGACAGTGAAGCGCTGGAAGGTGACCTGACTACAGCTGAGGAAGAGCTGGACAGGTCCCAGCTAGAGAATACTGAGTTGCGTGAGCGTATCGCTGAACTCGATGAACAAATTGACACTATGGAGACCCTGGTCGAGGTTTCCAGTGAGGAAATGCGTGCTGTGCAGACTGCCGCAGAGCAGTCCGACCCAATGCTTGATCCCAGTGAAATTGACGCGGCGGAAATTGATCCCCCTCAAGCAGAATTAGCCGTTGCTGATGAAGGAGGGCTCCTCGACACCACCGAGTCTGAGGTCGAAGCCACAGCTGCAGAACCTGAAGCGCGTAATCGCGTAGTCTCTGTACAGACCAAGCCCGAGCCGACCCTGATGGACAAGCTTGGCGACAATATGCAGCTGATTGGTATCGGCGCTGCCGGCCTGCTGGTTGGTATTTTTGGCTTCTTTACCTGGCGACGCCGCAAGGCCGAGCAGGAGGCTGAGCAGCAGCTCGAGCATGAAATGGCTGCCGATCAGACGCCAATAGAGATTGCTGAAGAAATTTCTGAGCCAGATGAAACCCTGGCCGCAGTTGAGAGCATGGAGGCCGATGATACTTTCGACCTGGGTGATCTGGGTGATGTGGGTACCGATGACCCCATTTCCGAAGCGGAAATTCATCTGTCGCTGGGCCAGTATGAAGAGGCTGAGAGCAAACTGTTACAGGGCCTGGAAAAAGACCCGCAGGTGGTGGATGCGCGCCTGATGTTGATGGAAGTATACGCCCATCACCAGGATGTCGAGAAGTTTGACGAGCACTATTTGCAATTGCTCAGTATCAGCGATGGCCCAGCTGCGGATCGCGCCGCGCGTCTGCGCGAAACTATTGAGGGGGCTCCAGATTTCGAGGCGCCATCAGTGGACTTCTCCAGTGAATCCCTGGAGGCCGCCCAATTGGATGATATCGGTGCAGCCCTGGATCAGGATTTCTCCAGTGCTGAGCCGACAGTGGCTTCTGCTGAAGCCCTCGACAGTGATACCTCGCTGCTCGATGACCTCACCATGGACCTGTCCCTGGAGGATGAAAGTACCGCTGGCGATAATGCTGGACAGGAGCTGTCCCTGGATCTGGACCTGGATACCTCTTATGCAGAACCGGCCACTGGCGCCAGTGATACCGCCAATCTGGATAGCGAATTCAACCTGGATGATCTGGATCTCGACACTGCGCTGGATAGCGAACCACAGTTGAGCAGTGGAGAGACTCAGCAGCAAATAGATGAGGAGCTGAATCTCGACGAACTCGACCTGGGGGAGCTGGATCTTGGAGATCTCAACATGGAATCCGGCGAGGCTTCTGTGGCAAAGGCTCCCATCGATACAGAGCTGGCAGTAGATGAGTTCGAAAATTCTGAATTAGATCTGGATTCAATGGAGCTGGCAGGCGCGAGTACAACAGATACTGAGGCCACTGAAGCAAAAGCTGCTGGCTCTATTGGCGGGCTCGACTTTGAGCTGGATCTATCCATGATGGATGATGAAGCCGAGATGAAGCCTGCTACAACAAAATTGCAGGTTGAGGAGCCGACTGGGGGTTTGGATCAGGACATGGATCTCGATTCTATCGATTCGGATCTCGCTGGACTGGAAAGCCTGGCTACCGATGGCGATGGCGATGGTGATTTGTCCCTGGAAGAGTTTTCTGAGGGCGATCTGGATATGATCGGCGGAGAGTTGGATTCCGAGCTGGATCTCGAAAGCATTGACCTCGACGATATTGCCAGCGACCTTTCCCCCTCTGAGGAGTTGGCAGCGGAAGTTGAAGTGCCTCAGTCTGAGCGGGCCGGGTCCGGAGACACTAGCGAAATGTCATTGGAGGCGGACCTGGAGCTGGATATGGCCTCCCTGGAAGCCAGCGGTGAAGGTTTGTCCCTAGGTGAGGGATCCATTGAGGAGGAGTTCTCTCTTGAGGATGAGCTGGCCTTGATTGATGAGTCTACCGATGGTGAACTCACCCTTGAGGCTGACTTAGGGCAGAGCGAAGAGGCTGTAGCCGAAGCGCCTGAGCAGATTGAGGCTGTCGTAGAAAAAGAGCAGGGTAGTGAATCTGAGTTTGCCGACCTGGATTTCAACCTGGAAAGTGACCTCAACTCGGAATTGAGCTTGCTCGAAGGCGGCGACGAGATGGGTACCAAGCTGGAATTGGCTCAGGCTTACTTGGATATGGGTGATAAAGAGGGCGCCAAGGATATCCTCAAGGAAGTGGCCCAGGATGGAGGCGGCGAGCATAAGAATCGCGCCGAGGAAATGCTGGAGCGTATGGTGTAAGAGGCCTTTAGGTTTCGCCCATAAAAAAACCTCGCACTGGCTGCGAGGTTTTTTTATGGGGCTGGAGCATAATTTTCCTGCCTGTTTAGGGCATTGAATCTGATTGATATTGCTGCTGTTCGGACATTGGGAGCGGGGCAAAGAGTGGTTTTTCAATATGATGCAGGCCAGAGAACGCGAGTACATTTATAAAACCAATGGCGAGGTTCCAGCGGGTGAGCAGTTGCCGGATGGGCTGCATAGATTCGCTCTGGGGGTTGAGTATTGTGGAGCGCGATTGCACGGTTTCCAGAAGCAGAAATCAGCTGCGGAGACAGTGCAGGCGCATCTTGAGCGGGCCTTGTCCACTATCGCTGCAGAGCCCATAACGCTGGTTTGTGCAGGGCGTACTGACGCGGGCGTTCACGCCACCAATCAGGTTATTCACTTTGATACTCGTGCGCAGCGCCCAGAACGGGCCTGGATACAGGGAGTAAATACCAAGCTGCCAGACTCTGTGCGTGTGCGTTGGTGTCGCGAAATGCCCGCGCAATTCCATGCACGTTTCTCCGCTCATGCGCGCAGTTACCGCTATTTGATTCACTGCGCGCCGACTCGTTCTGCCCACAGCGCGGCGGAAGTTACCTGGACCCAGCACTCCCTGGATCTCGGTGCTATGCGTGAGGGGGCCAAGTACCTGCTTGGCCGCCATGATTTCACCAGCTTTCGGGCCTCTCAGTGTCAAGCCAAGAGCCCGGTTAGAGAAATTACCCGCCTGGACGTCGCTCGTGTTGGGCAGCTGATCGTTCTGGAAGTAAGCGCCAATGCCTTTCTGCATCATATGGTGCGCAATATAACTGGGGTATTAATGGCTGTGGGGCGCGGAGAGCGGGCGCCGATATGGGTGAAAGAGGTGCTGGACCAATATGATCGCTCGGCAGGGGGGGTTACAGCGCCGCCATTTGGCCTTTATTTGGTGGATGTGCAATACCCACAGGAGTTCCAACTGCCCCAGTGTGAACCGGGGCCGCTTCTGGTGCCTTTGTCCTTGGGCCAGTTGTCGGTTGTATGATTGGAATAGCTGAATTGCAATTAGAATGACCCTATAGGTTGGGGTGGCACGCGTTTCACACCTTGCACCAATCTGCTAGTATCGGGAATTCCCTCATTTTTGCTGGCCGGTCGGCTGGCTCCAGGTTTAGCGATGCAAGTGAAGATTTGTGGCATCACCCGCGTTGAAGATGCCCTTATGGCTGTTGATGCTGGCGCCGATGCGCTGGGACTGGTGTTCTACAAGGCGAGCCCTCGCTATATCGATCCCAAGGCCGCTGCTGCTATCGCCGCTGTAGTTCCTCCCTTTGTTACCTTAACAGGGCTCTTTGTTAATGCCGCACAGGGCGAAGTGGATCAGGCACTGGAACTCGTGCCTCTTAACCTCCTGCAGTTCCATGGTGAGGAGGGAGCTCGTTACTGTGAACAGTTCCGCCGGCCCTATATAAAGGCCCTGCGAATGAAAGAGGGGTTGGATACCATTGCTGCAATGGAGGAACACCCCAAGTCGCGTGGTTTCCTGCTGGATGCCTATCGCCCCGGAGTTCCCGGTGGTACTGGAGAGACCTTTGACTGGGATAGGGTGCCTCAAAATAGTCCTAGGTCCATTGTCTTGGCTGGGGGATTGAACCCGGATAATGTCGCCAATGCCATCAAAGCTGCGCACCCGCAAGGCGTGGATGTCAGCGGAGGTGTGGAGCAGGCACCGGGCAAAAAAGACCCGCAAAAAGTAGCTGCTTTTATTCGTGCGGCGAAAGGTAGTCATCTCGGTACAGCAGAGTAAAGATAGGTGACACATTGAGGTGTCGCCCGCCGGAGATGCCGGCGCTGGCCGGTAAATAAAAGTAGAGCGAGTATCCGCATCAGTAATTACCGGCAATGTTTAAAGTGGTTAGGAGTGGCACTTTAATCAGTAGGTAAATAGACAGAAGAAATTTTTGTGATCGACGGAGTATGAGTGTGACTAAGCCAGGTGCTATTGATTTTTCCACCTTTCCGGATGCCAGCGGGCATTTTGGTCCGTACGGCGGTCGCTTTGTATCGGAGACACTGATCAGCGCATTGGATGAACTGCAGGCGATGTATAGCCGCCTGAAAGATGATCCTGAATTTGTCGCTGCTTTTGACCACGATCTTGCGCACTATGTCGGACGGCCATCACCACTATATCTAGCTGAACGCCTGACAGAGCAGGCCGGTGGAGCGCGTATCTGGCTTAAGCGCGAGGACCTCAACCACACTGGTGCACACAAGGTAAACAATACCGTGGGCCAGGCGCTGTTGGCCAAACACAGCGGAAAAACCCGGGTTATTGCAGAGACCGGTGCGGGTCAGCACGGTGTAGCTTCTGCAACAGTGGCCGCACGTCTGGGATTACAGTGCACGGTTTATATGGGGGCGGAAGATGTTAAACGTCAGTCCCCCAATGTTTACCGCATGAAACTGCTGGGTGCTGAAGTGGTACCAGTGGAATCCGGCTCCAAAACCCTCAAAGACGCCATGAATGAAGCGATGCGCGATTGGGTTACTAATGTCGATAACACTTTCTACATTATCGGAACTGCTGCTGGCCCCCATCCGTATCCGCAATTGGTGCGGGACTTCAATTCCATTATTGGGCGTGAAGCGCGTCGCCAGAGCCTGGAGCATTTTGGCCAGCTGCCCGACGCACTGGTGGCCTGTGTGGGTGGGGGCTCCAATGCCATAGGCCTGTTCCACCCCTTCCTGAATGATGCCGATGTGAAGATGTTTGGTGTGGAGGCCGGCGGTGAGGGCCTGACTTCCGGTAAGCATGCGGCGCCGCTCAACGACGGTATCCCCGGTGTCCTGCACGGCAACCGCACGTACCTGATGGAAGATGAGGATGGCCAGATTATCGAGACTCACTCTGTTTCCGCAGGCCTCGATTATCCGGGTGTTGGGCCCGAACACGCCTGGCTTAAAGACATTGGCCGCGTAGAGTATGTCACTGCTGATGACAAAGAGGCGCTCGATGCCTTCCGTCGCCTTACCCGAACCGAAGGTATTCTGCCTGCCCTGGAGTCCAGCCACGCTGTTGCATACGCGATGAAATTGGCTGCCAGCATGCAGCCGGAACAGAACATTGTTGTGAACCTTTCTGGTCGTGGGGACAAGGATATTTTTACCGTTGCCGCTATTGATGGCATTGAGGTTTAACTGATAGGCGCCCGCTTGTTGAGGCGAGTAGGTGGCAAAGAATACTGACCAAGTGAGCTGGCGATAGCCAGGAGTAACTCAGGGAATACACAGTGACAGAACAAAACAGAATTGATCGCCGCTTTTCCAGATTGCGGGGAGAGGGCCGTAAAGCCCTGGTAACTTATATTGTCGCCGGTGATGGTGGCCTGGAGAATACGGTACCGCTAATGCACCAGCTGGTAGCCAGCGGCGCCGACGTTATTGAATTGGGGGTGCCTTTTTCCGATCCTATGGCTGAGGGCCCGGTAATCCAGAAGGGACATGAGCGCGCTCTGGCCAACGGTGCCTCCCTGCGCAAGTGCCTGGCTATAGTGCGCGAATTCCGCCAAGTCGATGAGGAAACGCCAGTAATCCTGATGGGCTATGCCAACCCGATCCAGCGCATGGGGGAGAGGGAGTTTGCCGATGCTGCGCTTGATGCTGGTGTCGACGGCGCGCTTACAGTGGATCTGCCTGCGGAAGAGGCAGGTCCGCTCAATACCTTGTTGGCAGAGCGCAACTTGCGCAATATCTTCTTGCTGACCCCCACCACTACTGAGGAGCGGATTCGTGAGATTACCAGCCTGGCAAGTGGTTTTATTTATTACGTATCTCTGAAAGGGGTAACCGGCGCAGGCCACCTGGATCTGGATTATGTGCGTGATAACCTCGAGCATATTCGAGGCTTTACCGATCTGCCCCTGTGTGTAGGTTTCGGTATTAAAGATGGGGCCTCTGCGCGCTCGGTAAGTGCCCACGGAGATGGCGCGGTGGTGGGGAGTGTCCTGGTGACCGCGGTGGATGAGGCGGCAGACCTGGCGGCAGCAAAGGAGAGGGTTGGCGCAATAGTCAGTGAGATGCGCCAGGCGCTGGACCGTTAGATTAAGCCTGGTATCCCGATACAGGGCTGGCCAGAAAGCCAAAAATAGCGGCTGATCTGGCCGAGTTTGTATTTCGCCTTAGTGTTTTAATTCGTAGCCTGAAACTCACTGGTCGGTAAAATGAGCCGGCCTATTGAAAGTATCCGGATTTGGAAACGAGATGAGCTGGTTAGAAAAAATAGTTCCCGCGGTGATTCGCACCGAGCGCCGCGCAGGTAGCAGCAAGGTTCCGGAAGGCGTCTGGAAGAAGTGCGTCAAGTGCGACGCCATGCTTTACCGCCCGGAGCTGGAGCGCAACCTGGATGTGTGCCCTAAGTGCGACCACCATATAAGGATTGGTGCACGTCGACGCCTGGATATTTTCCTGGATGAAGAGGGGCGTGAAGAGCTGGCCACCGATGTATTGCCGGTCGATCGCCTCAAGTTCAAGGATGTAAAAAAATATAAAGACCGCTTGCTGCAGGCGCAAAAATCCACCGGCGAGAAAGATGCCCTTATTGCCATGCAAGGCACTTTGAAGGGTGAGCCTCTGGTGGCGGTGGCATTTGAGTTTGCTTTCCACGGCGGTTCCATGGGTTATGTTGTGGGTGAGCGCTTCACCCGTGCAGCCCAGCGTGCCCTGGAACAGCGCATCCCCCTGGTATGTTTCTCCGCAACTGGAGGAGCTCGTATGCAGGAAGCCCTGATCTCCCTGATGCAGATGGCCAAGACCTCGGCAGTACTGGAAAAAATGAAGATGGCCGGGGTGCCCTATATCTCGATTATGACCGACCCGGTTTACGGTGGTGTATCGGCATCCCTGGCCTTGCTTGGCGATATCAACGCGGCTGAACCCGGTGCCCGTGCTGGTTTTGCCGGCCCCAATATTATCGAGCAGACCATTCGCCAAAAACTACCCAAGGGTTTCCAGCGCAGTGAATTCCTATTGGAGCACGGAGCGATTGATATGATCATCCCGCGCAGGGATATGCGCTCCACAGTATCGCGCCTGCTGGGTAAACTGAGCGGTAACTGATATTCCATCCCCCGTATTGGCAGCCAGTTACAGTACAATCTGGCTGCCCATTTCCTACCAGTGATTTATCCAACTATGCCTTCATTGCAAGATTGGCTCTCCCGCCTTGAGCAGCTGCACCCAACTGAAATTGAGCTTGGCCTGGAACGGGTTTCCAGTGTGGCCGCTACTCTCGGTGTGCAAAAGCCGGCACCTACGGTAATTACGGTGGCAGGCACGAATGGAAAGGGCTCCTGCGTGGCGACAATGGAAGCCCTTCTGTGTGCTGCCGGCCATTCCGTTGGTGCCTATAGCTCTCCACATTTGCTGCGTTTTAATGAGCGGGTGCGGGTCAATGGTGTCGAGATATCTGATCTGGAATTGGTCCGCGCTTTTGAGGCGGTGGAGACTGCTCGCGGTGAAATAAGCCTGACTTATTTTGAGTTCTCCACCCTTGCGGCGCTCTGGCTGTACGAGCGCGCTGGGGTTGAGTTTGCACTATTGGAGGTAGGCCTTGGGGGGCGCCTGGATGCGGTTAACCTGGTAGATGCGGATTTGGCAATTATCACCAGCGTGGCCATTGATCATGAGGATTGGTTGGGAAGCGATAGGGAAGTGATCGGCCGGGAAAAAGCGGGTGTCCTGAGACCGGGAGCCCCGTTTGTCTGTGCAGATAAGAATCCTCCGCAATCCGTGTTGTCTGCGGCAGAAAAACAGGCAAATTCGAGCTATTTTATTGGACGGGATTTCTCTCTTATTGAGAGTGAAGGTGAAGAGAAATACCAGTTTGGCGACCTGCAGCTGACAATACCGCCGATCAGTCTGCCGCGCCCGAGTATTGCTGCAGCAATAACTGCACTGGTGTTACAGGGTGTTCTGTCGGAGGAGGGTGTAGAGAGCGCCCTGGCAAATATAACCTTGCCGGGCCGATGCGAGCAGCTGTTATGGCACGATCGCAATCTGTTACTGGATGTCGGGCATAACCCCGCTGCGGCTGAGCATTTGGCCCGCTGGTTGGATGCGAATCCGGTATCGGGAGAGACTCATGCCCTGGTAGCGGTTATGGCGGATAAGGATCTTGTTGGGCTGTTTGCTCCCCTGAGTAACCAGGTGAGCCGCTGGCACCCAGCTCTTTTGCCCGGAAATGATCGTGCTGCGGGAGCGGATGCACTGCTCAGTGGCCTTGCTGGTGCCGGTGTTGAAGTAACTAAAGTGGACGCCCGCTGTCCAAACGTCGCCGATGGTTTACAGCAGCTGCTAGCGACCACTGGTCCACAGGACAGGTTGCTTGTATTTGGATCCTTCTTTACTGTGGCGGAAGTTCTGCAGCAGATGCGAGATGAGGATAATGGAGAATTGCGAGGATAAGTCTCCCCGTAGGGGACGGCTGAATGATGGCTTCAAGCAGCGTATCGTCGGTGCGCTGGTGCTGGCTGCGCTCGCTGTAATTTTTCTGCCCAGTCTGCTGGACCGGGAGTCGTCAGGCTACATCAGTGAGGTGAGCCAGATTCCAGCGGAACCGGATATCCGCCCTATTGAGATTGCCAAGCCTGAGCCTGTTGCCGATGTGGTGCCAGCCCCGGCGCCTGGAGAGGCTTTCCAGCCGGATGTACCTGAGCAGTTTTCCAATCCCAAGGCGGCAACTGTGATTGAAGAGGTTACGGCAACGGCCGGTGGGGTACAGGACGATAATACTGTGCCTGAGTCTGTCCCCGACCGCTCAGCCCCACAAAAAGGGTCTTCCGCCTTAGTGGATGCTCAGGGTTTGCCCGTGGCCTGGGTGGTGCAAGTGGCCTCTTATCGTGATGCCTCCCGTGCGGATCAGCTGCGTATGCGTCTTATGGACGAGGGTTATCGCGCTTATACTCGGGCGGTTGAAACTAATAAGGGGCGTTATGTGAGGGTCTTTGTGGGGCCTAACGTGGAGAAAGCGGAAGCCCAGGCTCTAAAATCAAAGCTGGACGCCCTGCTGGAAGCCCAAACCTTGGTACTGCGCTTCAAAGCGTAACAGCAATTGCTATTTGTAATCCTTTTTACTGGCCCGGTTGACGTTGTTACCACCGGTGACCCTTGATTTCCAATGCACTTTTATTCGGCATAAGTTCATAGCTGGACCGTCAATCTTCCACGGATATTTGTTCTCTGGGTATTAAATTCCAATCGGTTGGCCTACGGCTTCACGCGCCTAGCCCCTTAAGTTAGAATGCGCGCTCTTCGCGGCAGCAGCCGCCACGCAGGTAGGGTTGAATGAATTGGGCTGACTGGACCATCCTGGCTATTGTGGGTATTTCCACACTCTTCGGCCTTAGCCGGGGTTTTGTGCGTGAGACCCTGTCACTGCTCACCTGGATCGCTGCCTTTATTGTCGCAATGATGTTTCGCGACCAGCTTGCGCCTCTGCTTTCAAATCTCGTCGATACTCCTTCCCTTCAGGTGATTGCCGCTTTTGCCATCCTGTTCTTTGGCACTCTCCTGGCCGGGGCTGTCCTGAATATGATGCTTTCCGCTTTTGTCGAAGCCACCGGTTTATCCGGCACTGACCGTGTGCTGGGTATGGTGTTTGGCTTGGCGCGGGGAGCAATTGTGGTGATGGCACTTTTGATCCTGGCTCCGGCATTGGTGCCGGTGGAGCAGGACAGCTGGTGGAGTGAGTCGGTGTTGATTCCCCATTTCCTTGAGTTTGAGGGCAGTGCGCGGGAGCTGGCCAAGTCCGTGAAGGACTTTTTTGTAGAGTTATTTTAATCGGGCGCTAGCGCCGCTTTTTCGATCAATAGGGTCAAATATATGTGTGGTATCGTCGGTATCGTCGGTAAGAGTGATGTCAATCTACAGCTCTATGATGGCCTCACTCTATTGCAACACAGGGGGCAGGATGCCGCAGGCATCGTAACCTGTGACGATGATCGCCTGAACCAGCAAAGGGCCAATGGCCTGGTGCGCGATGTATTCCGTGCGCGCCATATGGAACGCCTGAAAGGTAATTTTGGTATTGGCCATGTGCGCTACCCCACTGCGGGAGGCTCCGGCCCCGCCCTGGCGCAACCGTTCTATGTGAACTCCCCTTACGGCATTGCCATGGCTCACAATGGCAACCTCACCAATGTACGCAAGGTAATGGACGAAATCTTCCAGCAGGACCTGCGTCATATCAACACTGATTCCGACTCGGAAGTATTGTTGAATGTGTTTGCCCATGAGCTGCACAAGCAGCACAAGTTGCAGCCCAAGGCAGAAGATATCTTTACCGCTATGCGTGCAGTACACAAACGTGTGCGTGGCGCTTATGCCTGTGTGGCCTTGATTGTTGGCTACGGTATCGTCGCTTTCCGCGATCCAAATGGAATTCGCCCACTGGTTTACGGCAAACGCGAGACAGAGAAGGGCACCGAATATATGGTGGCTTCTGAGTCTGTGGCCCTGGATGTACTGGGTTATACCCTGGTGCGGGATGTGGCTCCTGGTGAGGCACTGTATATTGAGCTGGATGGTACCGTGCATTCCGAGCAGTGTGCGGAAAACCCGTCCCTGACCCCCTGTATTTTCGAGCATGTGTACTTCGCCCGCCCGGATTCCATTATGGACGGCGTATCTGTGCACAAAGCGCGTCTGCGTCAGGGTGAGCACCTGGCAGATAAAATTCTGCGCCTGCGTCCGGATCACGATATCGACGTGGTGATTCCAATTCCCGATTCCGCCCGTACTGCCGGCCAGACTGTGGCGCACCGATTGGGGGTTAAATTCCGCGAGGGTATGGTAAAAAACCGCTATATCGGCCGTACCTTTATCATGCCGGGACAGAAGCAGCGCAAGAAGTCTGTGCGCCAGAAGCTGAACGCCATTGAGCTGGAATTCCGCGGCAAAAATGTACTGCTGGTAGATGACTCCATTGTACGCGGTACCACCTGTAAACAGATTATCCAGATGGCCCGTGATGCCGGTGCTGCGAAAGTGTATTTCGCCAGTGCAGCGCCTGCGGTGAAATATCCGAATGTGTACGGTATTGATATGCCATCAGCCAATGAGTTGGTGGCCCACGATCGCACCACTGAGGAGATCTGCGAGGAAATCGGTGCAGATTGGCTGGTTTACCAGGATCTGGAAGACCTGGTAGTGAGTTCCAGTGGCGGCAAGCAGAAAATTGAGCAGTTCGATTGCTCTGTATTCGATGGAAACTATGTAACTGGCGATGTGGATGAGGAGTACCTCAATAACCAGCATGTGGCACGTAATGACGATGCCAAGCGCAAGAAGGCCAATACCAGCGCCTTGTAATTGATCTGGACCGACGCTCTCTTCACGGCAGAAGAGGGCGCCATGCACGGCCGTTTCGGTTAAGATGACCGCTTCCAAAAAATACTGACCAGGAAGCGGTATATGTTTGAAGACGACGGTTACGCTCTGGAAACCCTGGCCGTGCGTGCCGGGCAGGTCCGTTCGCCGGAAGGCGAGCACTCTGAGGCCCTCTATCTTACCTCCAGTTACGTTTTCCCCTCCGCTGCGGAAGCCGCCGCACGTTTTACCGGCGAGAGTTCCGGTAACGTTTATTCCCGCTATACCAATCCCACTGTACGTATGTTTGAAGAGCGTATTGCCGCGCTAGAGGGCGGTGAGGCAGCTGTGGCGACCTCCAGTGGTATGGCCGCGATCCTCAGTATTTGCATGGCTTTGCTGAAAAGTGGTGATCGGGTAATTTGTTCCCGCAGCGTATTTGGTACTACTACCGCACTGTTTGGGCGCTATATGGAAAAGTTCGGTGTGCGCGTAAGCTACGTGGATCTCACCGATATGGATGCCTGGAAGCAGGCAGTGGACGGCTCCACGAAGCTGTTATTCATGGAGACTCCTTCCAATCCCCTTTGCGAGGTGGCGGATATTCGCGCCCTGGCGGAAGTGGCACATAGTGCCGGTGCTCAGCTGGTAGTGGATAACTGTTTCTGTACCCCGGCACTACAGCGTCCGTTGTCGCTGGGCGCTGATATCGTTGTGCACTCCGCAACAAAATTCCTGGATGGCCAGGGGCGTACCCTTGGCGGCGTTGCAGTTGGGCGCAAGGAAATTATGGATGAGTTGGTGGTTTTTTTGCGCACTGCTGGCCCCAGCATGAGCCCTTTCAATGCCTGGGTATTCCTTAAGGGCTTGGAGACGCTGAAGCTGAGGATGCAGGCCCACTGTACTAATGCACTCGATTTGGCCTGGTGGTTGGATGAGCAGGAGATGGTGGAGAGAGTCAACTACACCGGTTTGCCAAAGCACCCCCAGCACCGATTGGCTCGCGAGCAACAGGATGCCTTCGGCGCCGTACTGAGTTTCACTGTGCGCGGTGGCAGGGAGCAGGCTTGGAAGGTGATCGACAGTTGCAAAATCCTGTCTTGTACAGCCAATCTCGGTGATGCCAAGAGCACGATCGTGCATCCGGCCACCACCACCCACGGACGCCTGAGCGATGAAGACAAGGCCCGTGCGGGTATCACCGAAAACCTGATTCGCATTTCTGTGGGGCTTGAAAATGTGGAAGATCTCAAGCGCGACCTAATGCGGGGGTTGTCCCAGCTGTAGGTTGCACTTTTTGGCAGTGCCCCTTTCTACCTATGATTAATATGGGGTAGCCAGCTTATTTGCAGCAAAAAGCTGCCGGTTAGTGCTACCCAAATTGAGGTTGAGGCCGCGTCCGAGGCCTGAAAAAAACAGAGCAGTAATGGATTTGCCGTGCAAAAAATAGTTTCCGCCATAGTTTCCGATATCGGCAGTGTTCTGCTGGGTAAAGAGCGCCAGGTAAAGTTGGCTTTGGCTTGCCTTTTGTCAAAAGGGCACCTGTTGATTGAGGATTTACCCGGCATGGGTAAGACCACCCTGGCCCACGCCCTGGCTCAGGTGTTGGGGCTTTCCTACAAGCGGGTGCAATTCACCAGTGATATGTTGCCGGCGGATATACTTGGCGTTTCCATTTTTGATAGGGAATCGGGTCAGTTCCATTTTCACGAGGGCCCGGTTTTTAGCCAGGTTCTTTTGGCAGATGAGATCAACCGTTCTTCGCCAAAAACCCAGAGTGCGTTGCTTGAGGCGATGGAAGAGTGCCAAGTCAGTGTGGATGGCGAGACCAGGTTATTGCCACAACCATTTTTTGTAATTGCTACCCAGAATCCACTGCAACAGTCTGGCACTTTCGCTTTACCGGAATCCCAGCTGGACCGCTTCCTGATGCGCATCAGTCTCGGTTATCCGACCAGAGAGGCCGAGCGAGCCCTGTATTTGGGCACCGATCCGCGCCAACAGCTTGCTAAGTTAAGGCCGCGTATCGATATCGCAACCCTGAAAAAGATGCAGAGGCTAGTGGGCCAGGTAAAAACTTCCGACAGTTTATTGGATTACCTTGAGCGGCTTGTACTGCATACACGACAGAGCCCGGATTGCGCGGTCGGTTTGTCGCCCCGTGGTGCACTGGCGTTGTTGCGAGCGGCTAAGGCCTGGGCACTTCTTCACAATCGCGGCCATGTGTTACCTGAGGATATCCAATCCGTATTGCCCTCTGTGGCGGGGCACCGGTTACAGGGCGAGGGTGGCAATGGTGATCAGTTGGTGGAGCGGCTGGTACGCCAAGTGGATATTATCGCGGCTTGAATGGATGAGTGTTTTACGCAACCCGGCTCGTTTTCTTACAGATCCCTTGCGTGGCGCCATGCAGCGCTGGCTCAGTCGCCGTGCGCCGCGTTCCCGCAGTATCACCCTCAATCACAGTCGCCTTTTTATCTTGCCCACCCGTGCGGGGCTAGGGTTTCTTCTGGTGATTATGCTGCTGTGGTTACTGGGCACTAATTACGAAAATAACCTGGTATTTGCCCTGACTTTCCTGCTTGTCAGTGTATTTGTAGTTTTGCCAGTGCATACCTTCGCCAACTTGACTGGCTTGCGCCTGCAGTTGCTTGGCACCAGCCCGGCTTTTGCTGGCGACTTTGCCGAAGCGCAAATCAATATAAGCCGTGAGGATAAGCGCGAAAGGGAGTGGATACGACTGTGCTGGCTTCCCGAAGAAGGTGCTTACTTGGATCTTTGTGAGCAGGCCAGCGAGGATATTCGCATTTCCATGCCTGTGGTGGAGCGTGGCCGTGTACAGGCCCCGCGTCTGCGAATTGAAAGCCGCTTCCCCCTCGGCTTATTTCGCTGTTGGAGTCGTATCGACCTGGATGTGGAGTTCCTGGTCTATCCCCGACCGATATCTGCTGGCCCTCTTCCTTTTGGGGGCGTACAAACAGAGGGAGATTTCGGCGAGGTGCGCCATGGGGGTGATGATTTCAGTGCCCTTAAAGCTTATCAGCCCGGCGACTCCCTGCGGCATGTGGCCTGGAAACAATATGCTGCGGGGCGTGATCTTTACAGCAAGGATTATGAGAGCCGCACTGATGTGCGCCTCTGGCTCGATTGGGCACTGCTCGATGGGCGCGATGTGGAAACCCGTTTGAGCAACTTGTGTTACTGGTGCCTGCAAGCAGAGAAGCAAGGCATTGTTTATGGGCTGCGCCTGCCCGGTGTCGTTATCGAGCCTTCCCTGGGGCCGAGCCATCAGCGGGAAATGTTGCAGGCCCTGGCCCTGTTTCCGAAGTGGGGTAGTTAATGGCGACCACCCAGGATTTGCTGCCCCGCGAGAGCTTACTGTGGATCTTTGCTGCACAGTTTGTTGCTCTATTACCCCAGTTTACCCAGTTGCCGCTTTGGGTGCCCCTTGCTTGGGCCTTCGCTGTCTATTGGCGCCTAGAAGTTTTTCGAGGTCGTCGAGACCTGCCTGGCCGCACCCTGAAGCTTCTGGTGATTTTGCTGACGATGGCGGGGTTGGCGATTTCCTACCGGCGCTGGTTCGCGCTGGAACCGATGGTTGCACTGCTTACTTTGTCATTCACCCTGAAAAATCTGGAATTGGTGAGCCGCCGAGATGCTTTTGTCAGCCTGCTGTTGGCATATTTTGTCGCCGCTACCCTTTTTGTGCGTGAACAGACTATTCCTTACGCGCTTTATGGTTTACTCAGTGTTGTCGTGATCACCGCGGCGCTGGCTGCTCAGTTGGGTAGTTTCAGTGCCCGCCCGCGCCGGGCATTGGGCCTCTCCCTGCGCCTGTTGGCCCAGGCCACGCCGTTAATGCTGCTGCTGTTTGTGGTGATGCCGCGCCTGGGGCCCTTGTGGTCAGTTCCCCAGGTCACATCTGCCGGGCGCACTGGAGTCAGCGATTCTATGGCGCCGGGCGACTTTACCCGCCTGTCGAAATCCGATAAGCCGGCATTGCGGATCTCATTCGATGGGCCCATACCGCCGCCGGAGCAGCGCTATTGGCGCGGTTTAGTGTATTCCGAATTTGATGGGCGCACCTGGCGTCAAGGCGTCGGTGTCGACCCGCGCAATGGTGGGCAGGTGTATTGGAAGAGTGGCGAGCGACCGCTGCCGCAGGTGGGCCCTCGCTATCGTTACCAAGTGATCCAGGAAGCAAGCCGCTCTCCCTGGTTGTTTGCGCTGGCCCGCCCGGTTTCCGATAGTAGTGGGGTGGGTGAAACCCTAGATGATCGATTGGTGAAGCACTCTCCAGTGTATAGTCGTTTTGCCTACGAAGTGCGCTCCTGGCCGAGGGGTTCCCGGAACATGTCAGCATCACTCAGTCGTGCTGAGCGCAACCGCAATTTACAGTTGCCACCCTCAGGCAATGAGCGCACCCGCGAGTGGGCCGAAAGCCTGGGCCGCAGAGGGCTGGGTGCAGAGGAGATTTCCGCGCGCTTACTCGCTCGCTATAACCGCGAATTTACCTATACATTGAGCCCCCCGGCACTGGGAAGTGACAGCGTGGATGAGTTCCTGTTCGGTAGTCAGCAGGGATTCTGTGAGCATTTCGCTGGCAGCTATGTATTTGCCATGCGTGCCGCTGGGGTGCCTGCACGAGTCGTCGCTGGTTACCAGGGGGGTGAGTGGGTGAGCGGTGAGCGGTATCTGTTGGTGCGTGAGTACGACGCCCATGCCTGGGCGGAGATCTGGCTTGACGGGCGCGGTTGGCAGCGTGTCGACCCTACTGCGGCAGTGTCGCCAGAGCGGGTGCGCGATGGCCTGGAGAGTGCTGCAGGGGAGGAGTTTATGCAAGATTCCCTATTGCCTTTACACCGTGTTGATATCCTGGTCAAACTGCGCTTGCAGTGGGATATGATTAATTACCGCTGGCACCAGACGGTGGTGAGTTTCGATAGTGAGAAGCAGCGCGATACTTTGCAGCGCCTGCTCGGAGATATTTCTCCCCTGCGTATGGCGTTACTGTTTGCTGTTCCCTGCGCTCTACTGTTCCTGGGAGCCTTGCTGTGGATCTGGTGTAGCGGCCGCGCGCGCAAACTGCCCGCGGCGGAACGGTTCTACCAGAAATTTTGCCAGCGCATGGCTCGCGCGGGTGTGGTCCGTCGCTCCGGTGAGGCTCCGCGAGATTACGCCCTGCGCATCACTCGTGAGAAGCCCCAGCTGGCGAGTTTGACGCAACGGGTAACCAGTGCCTTTGAGCGGGCTGCCTATGGTGGCGACGCTGAAGCCGCAAAAGAATTACGCCGGCTGGTGAAGAGGCATTTTGGACTGCTTGACCTCGCGTCTGTCCAGGTGGATAAGCTTAAACAGGCGGGGCGATAGTTCTTGAATAGCTTATTCCGCAAAATGCCGGTCAGACTACAGAAATTCCTGCTGGGTTACAGTGGCACTTCACTCGCCACTGGCTTGCAGGTGATCCTGCTACCTTGGATTGCGCTTACCGTGGTGGACCTACCAGCCTTGCAGCTCGGCTGGGTGCAGGCATCAGTGCTATTGCCTAACTTGGTATTCCTACTGTTTGGTGGCGCCCTGGCGGATCGGCGCGATCCCGCTCTGGTTTCCACGCTGGCCTGCATTGGTCTCGCACTCTGCCATACGGCGTTATTGCTCTATTACGCCCTGCATATGATCAGCCTGCCGGTTTTAATAGCCTACGGAGTCTGCCTTGGGGTTTGCAGCGCATTCCTGCAGCCTTCGCGGGATAACCTGGTGCAGCGCAGTGCCCACATTGAGCCGGGCAGGGCTTCAGAGAGTCGGGTACAGAAGGCGGTTACCTGGATGATGCTGGCTCAATACGGTGGGCAGGCGGTAGGCATGTTACTGGCCAGTCGCTTTGATCAGTGGGGGCTGCAGACCCTACTGGGAGTGCAGGTAGGAGTATTACTGCTGGCTGCCGCTGCCCTGTTCACCTTGCGCGAGGGCGCGGGGACTGTGCGGGAAGTGGAGAGGCGCCCCCACACTCTGATTCTCGACGGCCTTACGCAGGTATGGCGGCACCCGGTATTGCGCGAACTGACGGCGCTCATGGCCTTTAACGGCTTCGTACATATCGGTGTCTTCCTAGTGGTGCTGCCACTATTGGCCGAGGGTTACGGCCGCGATGCCGGTTATTACGCAACTCTGCAGTTGGCTTTTGTGGCCGGCACAGTGATTGCCACCGTGACCATGTTGCGCCGCGGGCAGGGACCAGAGCCGGGGCGGGGTGTTTTGATGTGCCTACTCTACAGCGCTGCACTATTGATCGCTATCAGCCTGGGCCCCACGCAGCTGGGCTTAATATTACTGTGCCTGTGCTGGGGCGCAGTGGCGGCGGCTTCCGCTGGACTTGGGCGCGGGATAGTGCAGCTGTTGGCACCGGCGAATTACCGAAGTCGGATTATCTCCATTTACCAGTTTGCCCTATTCGGCTCTGCGGCGCTCGGTGCTCTGGCAGCTGGCATTCTGAGTGAATACGCGGCCCCGCTCACCACCCTTTTGTGGGCTGGCATTTTGAGCTTTATCGCTTTTGCCTTGGTGGCGCTGAGCGGTGCCCTGCGTCGTGTGCGGGTCAGTGATTGCTCTGCAAAACCGGGCGACGACCAAGTGCGATGAGATCACCATATAGTTAACAAGTTATTAGTGGAGTTTCCAGAAGCTGGAGGTGCAATTGGACTCGGCTAAAAATGACAACTGGTCGGAGCGGGTGACGCGCAACAGTCACGCCCTTGAGTTACCCGAGGGACTGTTCAGTCTTGATGATCCCAAGGCAATTGCGCGTACCCTGAAAGCTGCCGCTGAGTCCAGTAAGCGGCGCAAATCCGACCCCTACCGCTCAGCGATGTCGATGCTAACTTTCTTTATCAATCGCGCGGGACAGCAGCTACCGGTAAAGAGGCGGCAGGTTCTGGAAGCCGCCAAGGATGAGTTGCGCGAACTCTTTGGGCGTCCACGCCGGCATTGAGCCGGCAGTGGAGAGAGTTATGAAGGGGATCAGGGCGCCTGGCAGGGCAGGCAGCGCACGTAGAGGGCGCGTGGGTCGCGGTAGTTCTGCAACTCGGCGATTGGCGCCAGCACCGGTTGCACGCTATTTAACCAGGCGCCTAAGGGCAGGTTGGCCTCGAGGCTCGCTGCGATACGGGCATCCACACTGTCGCTCAAAGCACGCAGAAATTTTTCGCCGGGGCTCAGCTCCCGCTGGATCTCTACTACGTCGTATTCTTCAACTTCAGCAAGCTGCGCGGCGTCGGCGATGGCATCGTTGAGATTGCCCAGATCATCCACCAGCCCCATTTTCTTCGCGGCGCGACCGGTCCATACCTGCCCCTGGGCAATTTTGTGTACCTCCTTGGGAGTGCTGCCACGGGCCTCGGCAACAATACGCAGGAAGCGCGCATAGGTATTGTTGACGCCTTGTTGCAGGATATTGGCAGCTGCGGGCGAAAGCGCGCGATCCGGGCGCATACTGCCGGCTAAGTCTGAGGTGCCGACACCGTCGGTATAGATGCCGATATGCTCGAGAGAATTTTCAAAGGTAGGAAAAAAACCGAACACGCCAATGGAACCAGTGAGGGTGGCAGGTGAGGCCCAGATGCGATTGCCCCCAGTGGCGATCCAGTAACCGCCGGAAGCGGCGAGACTCCCCATAGAAATTACCACAGGGATATCCGCATCTCGGGTGGCCAGGAGTTCCTGGCGAATGGCCTCGGAAGCGAAGGCGGAGCCGCCGCCACTGTCGATACGCAACACCAGGGCATCCACTTTTTTCTCGCGGGCTTGGGCGATCAGCTTGCCGAGGCTTTCACTGCCGATGCGCCCGGCCGGAGCCTGACCATCGACAATCGCGCCGCTGGCAGTGATCAGGCCGATTTTGTTGGGTTGCTTGATGGGCTTGGCGGCTTCGGCGAGTTTGCGGCTGCGCAGGTAGGTGAGGGCGTTAATGGATTTGTAATCGCGCTCATTCTTTTCATCTTCACCTATGGCCTTCCGCAGTTCCTTTATGGTCTCAATACGGCTGGCCAGCTGGTCCACCAGCTTGTTGGCGAGTGCCGCTTCGGCCCAGCTGCCTTTGTTCTGTTGCAGCTTTTGCGGCAGCTCATTGATAAACAGATCGAGGCTTTCTGCGGGCAGATTGCGTAAGCCGGTCACCTGCTCGCTGTACTCGCTCCAAAGTTCATTTAACCAGCGCTGGTTGTTTTCACGGGAGGCGGGGGACATGTCATCGCGGGTATAGGGTTCAATAAAGTCTTTGTAATCCCCGACACGAAATACGTGGAAGTTCACTTTGAGCTTTTCCAGCGCGCTCTTGTAATAATTGCGGTAGACCCCGAAGCCGGTGAGCAAAACTGAACCCATGGGATTCAGGTAGATCTTATCGGCGTGGCTGGCGAGAAAATACTGTGGTTGAGTGTAATTGTTGCCCACTGCGTAGATCGGTTTGTCTGCAGCTTTAAAACGCTGGAGAGCGGCACCGATTTCATCCAGTTTACTGAGGCTGCCGCCCACCATGTGATCCAGCTCCAGGACCAGTGATGAGATACGCTTGTCCTTGGCAGCACTGTCGATGGCGTCAACAAGGTCTTTGACGCGGACTTCGGAGGGTCCCCTGGCGCCGCCAAAGAAAATAGGTAGGGTGGCTGGCTGGGTGAGTTCATCCACAAGAAAGCCGTTGGGAGCTACGCGCAAGGCCGCGCCCTGAGGCACTACCAGCTGGTCGTCCTTGCTGAAAATAGCAATACCGAGGAACAGCAGCACCAGCAGAAACACTAGGTTGGTGAACACTCGCCTCAGCCAAGTGACAGATGCGCCAATTGCAGCGAGAGCACTGCGGGCAAATCCTTTTTTCCGGGGTGAATCAGTCAAACCTCAAAACTCCTTAGCGCGCTGGGATTCTGGTTACCTGCGCATTTGTTTCTGGAACTATTGACGGGGCGTCCGCCTCGGGATTACTGCATGCGATGCCAACGACTGCTCATCATTGCAGAAAAGAATAGGATAAGGCTCAGGGCTACCATTACGCCATCCTCCCAGCCGCGTGTAGGCATCATTACACCGACAACGCTGGTAGTGATGTACAAGAGCAGGATAAAACACAGCCATAGATAACTGCGGTAACGCTGTTTGATTAAGCCAGGTAACACCAACAGGAGTGGTACAGTCTGAATGACCCACAACTGGATAGAGCCCCCCTCTAGGAGCAGGTTTCTTACCACAAACAACAATAACAGGCCGACATAACAGAACCAGTTGATTCGAAGCGCAATATTCAGTTTGCGCTTTACCGTATCGTTCACTTATTTTTCCTATTTGGCTGAGGGTGTTAGGGACTGCGTCAGCTGACCGATGCGCGCTCCAAGCGCCCTGCACAGAGTGATTTCGTCATCACTCAGTTCGCTGCTGTGTCCCTTGGCCCAATGGGAGGCGCCATAGGGCGTGCCGCCACTTTGGGTGCGCATCAGTGCGGCTTCTGAGTAGGGGATGCCTGCGATCAACATGCCGTGGTGTAAAAGAGGTAGCATCATGGAGGTGAGCGTGGTTTCCTGGCCGCCATGCAGACTGCCCGTCGCAGTAAATACCCCGGCAGGTTTACCCGTCAGGCTGCCCTCCAACCAGATATCACTGGTTTGGTCGAGGAAATAGCGCAGTGGTGAAGCCATATTGCCAAAACGGGTGGGGCTGCCCATCAGGAGCCCGGAGCAATGACGTAGGTCGTCGAGGGTACAGAAGGGAGCGCCCTCACTGGGGACTGGCGGCTGGCTGGCTTCGGTATCGGGGGAGACGCTGGGCACAGTGCGTAAGCGTGCCACAATGCCACTGGACTCCACACCGCGTGCTAGCTCTGCAGCCATGCGCGCGGTGGCACCGGTGCGGCTGTAGTAGAGGATCAGCACATAGGACTCTTCTGAACCTGGGGCCATTAAAGCAGCTCCAATACATTTTCCGGTGGTCGGCCGATAGTGGCTTTGTCATCTTTTACAATGATCGGGCGCTGGATCAGGATTGGGTATTGAACCATAGCGTCAATTAACCGGGTCTCGCTCAGATCCTGGTCTTTCAGATTGAGCTGCTTGAAGGGCTCCTCACCGGTACGCAACAGGTCGCGGGCGTTGATACCCAGTTTGCCCAGGATCTCTGTGAGAACTTTCGCGGAGGGTGGTGTTTCCAAATAGAGAATCACCTCCGGCTCAACACCGTTTTCCTGCAGCAATTGCAATGTCTGGCGGGACTTTGAGCAGCGGGGGTTGTGGTAAATCGTCCACATTGTATCGGCATCCTGTTACTGTTTGGCGTATTCTAACCGAATAACGTTACGGAGTTCTAAGTGGTGGGACGAGTTTGCCAGCTGCTGGGGGCGACTGCACACTGCAAGACAAAATACGGTAACCACCATGAAGGACAAGGTGATTCAATGGCGGCGCTTCGCCACATCGTTGTGGTCGCTGTTTACTGAAAAAGACTGCCAGAAGAGTGCTGCGGCGCTCACCTACATGACCCTGTTTGGCATAGTGCCGCTGGTAACTGTCAGCTACGCAATGCTTTCACTCTTCCCGGATTTTGCCGGTTTACAGAGTAAATTTCAGGAGCAGGTTTTCTCTCACTTTGTGCCCCAAAGTGGTCAAGAAGTGCAGGAGTATATCAACAGTTTCTCGGCCCAGGCCCAGCGCCTGACCGGTGTGGGCATCGCCATGTTGATTATTACGGCCGGGCTGACCCTGCGCAGTATAGAAGGCACTTTTAATTCCATTTGGGATGTCTCTCGTGGGCGCAGTGGAGTTTCAAGCTTTCTATTGTATTGGGCGATTCTCAGCCTGGGCCCGATTTTGTTGGGCTCCGGTCTTGCCGCCAGCACTTACCTTCTCTCGCAAAAGCTGTTTATGGGCGGCGCCGATGGCATTGGCATGATGGCGGTTGCGCTTAGAGTGTTGCCGTTTATCTTCACCAGTATTGTTTTCACCCTCCTTTTTATCGCTGTACCCAATTGCTATGTGCCCCTGCGTCACGGTATTGAAGGTGGCGTGATCACCTCAATCGCCTTTGAAGTGATGAAGTATCTGTTTGGAGTGATTGTTGCGCGAAGCTCAGTGCAGGCGATCTATGGGGCTTTCGCTTTTGTACCGCTGTTCCTTCTGTGGATTTACTTGACCTGGATGCTGGTACTGGCCGGCTGCGTGCTGGTGCGCACATTGTCCGTATACCAAGCGGCAACCCAGGCACGTCAACATTCGGATTTGGTGGCGACTCTGATCGTACTGTGGCAGCTTTATAAGGGCGGCCGGCACGGAAAGCCACTGCGCGAGCTGGATATCTCTCTGATGGGCATCAAATTTGGCCAGTGGCGGCGCCTGCGCGATGTTTTACAGGGGCATAGGGTCATTACTCAGACGGACAGAAATGACTATGTCCTGCTGCGCGACCTGAATTCCGTCTCTTTGATGGAGTTGGCCGGCTGGCTTAGCCCGCAGTGGTTTCCCAATAGCATGCCTGGGGATCTTGAGGGGGTTCAGTGGTATGCCGAAGTAGAACGTCGTTTTGGCAATGCGCGGGATTCAGCCAGGGAGCAGCTCAGCATTACCATTGGTGCCCTGTTCTGGGCTGCCCGGCAAAAGGATGAGGAATCCCGGGAAAAACACAGTTCTGTGCCGGATGACAATAGAAAAAATAATAATACACGGGAGATCGATAAACGGGAGGGGGAGAGTGATGTTTCAAATAGCAATACAGCAACAAGTGAGGAGAACCCTGACGGTAACCTTTCTCTGCTTGGCAAGCGCAATAAGCGGTTGTGATACTAGCAGAGGCCTTAGAAGTGTTAGCGGTGAGGCTATAGCCTCTGAAGGGAAGATTATCCTGATTAACTATTGGGCGGAGTGGTGCAAACCCTGCCGCGAAGAAGTGCCGGTGCTCAACAAGCTCGCGAAAACTCATAACAATATTGTGGTGGTGGGTGTGAATTTTGACCGCCTGCCAGATCCTGTTGTTATGGAGCAGGCGCAAAAGCTAGGCATAGAGTTTCCATTGCTGTCCTCTGAACCCGAAGGGCGTTGGGGGCAGCCTCGACCGGAAGTGTTGCCGACAACCTTAATTATTGGGATTGATGGCAGCTGGAAAAAAACTTTGGTGGGACCGCAGACCGCTGCCGATTTTAAAGCGGCACTACAACAATAAGTCGCACAATCTACAAATAACTATATAAAACTATAACTAAAGCAACTATAGGGCGTTGGCGCATCGCTGATAGCATGCCGCCACTTTCCAGTTTGCCCAGGGTGGGATTTTCAAGCTATGCATGTCAGCTCTTTTTCACTGCTGTTTTTCTTTTTTGTATTGCTCTATGGGCTACATCGCTGGCACAGGGGCAGGAACTCCCAGGCCCCGGCGGTTTTTGCTGGCCTGCTCCTGGGTGTGGTTTTCGGAGGTTTACTGCAGTTGTCTCGAAGCTGGGGCGCAGCACCGCATGAGGTTTTGCCCTGGATCCAGATGCTGGGCGAAAGCTATGTAAACCTGTTGTATATGCTGGTTATGCCTTTGGTGCTCACCTCGATCCTGGTAGCTGTGGTGAAGGTAAGCCATACTCAGGCGCTGGGCAAAATTAGTATTTCCGTGTTGGGCGTTTTACTGGGCACAACCGCGATAGCGGCGCTGATTGGCGTTCTCATGGCGGAGTTGTTTGGTCTCTCTGCCGCGGGGCTTGTTGAGGGAACGAGGGAAGCTGCACGGGTGGAAGTGCTCAATGAGCGAATCGGACAGGTGAGCGATTTGTCCATTCCGGAAATTATTACTTCATTTGTGCCCCGCAATATTTTCCTGGATCTGACTGGTGCCCGTTCCACTTCGGTGATAGCAGTGGTGATTTTTGCCGTTTTGCTGGGGCTTTCTGCCCTCGCGGTACGCCGCGAATTCCCGAAGGAGGGGGCTGCGATCGAGCGTTTTGTCCACGTTGCTCAGGTTTGGGTGATGAAGCTTGTGCGCTTGGTAATGGCGTTTACCCCATATGGTGTAATGGCACTGGTGGCTGGGTTAATTGCCAAATCCAGCTGGGCCGACATTGTCAATTTATTTGGCTTTGTGGTGGCCTCCTTCTGTGCGATAGGCCTTATGTTCCTTGTGCATGGGTTATTGCTGTTATTGAATGGGGTGAACCCGCTGTACTATTTTTCCAAAGTGTGGCCAGTGCTGGTGTTTGCCTTCAGCTCCCGCTCCAGTGCCGCAACCATTCCCTTTAATGTGGAGACCCAGGTCGACCAGCTGCGCAACTCTCCAGCGATTGCCAACTTCTCCGCATCGTTTGGTGCAACCATTGGCCAGAATGGCTGTGCTGGAATTTACCCGGCAATGTTAGCCACTATGGTAGCCGTTCCCATGGGCATCGATGTGTGGGATCCATTGTGGCTCAGCACCCTTGTCGCGGTGACTGTAATAAGTTCCTTTGGTATCGCCGGAGTGGGTGGTGGGGCTACTTTTGCAGCTTTGGTGGTTCTCCCAGCTATGGGTTTGCCGGTCACTATTGCTGCGCTGCTGATTTCTGTGGAGCCCCTGATTGATATGGCCCGAACAGCGCTTAATGTGAACGGTGCTATGACGGCGGGTACTCTTACCCAGCGATGGTTGGGTGATGAGGTGCCCGCTGCGGACGTTGTGGAGGGGTGAGCGCGTAGCCCCCCTCTGGCTGGAGGCCAATTTCCTTCCGGCTTTTCCAAGTCAGTGGTTGGCGCTGTCATCAAAGACCATCGATCAGAAAAATTAGAGGTCTTTGTCAACCGATCGACGGGACGGGCGTTTTAGTCAGTGCTTGTCAATTTTGTTTAGTTTTGTTCTTGGAACTGGAGCAATTTATGAAAAACCTGATAGGACTGTTTTTACTGACTTCCGGCCTGGCTCTACCAATTACTCTGTTTGCACAGAGCGATGGAATCCAACCTCACGATCACGGTGATCATGTAGAGAATCGCCTCGACCAGAAAGGAGACCGTATTGAAGCCAAATTGGATAATAAAGGTGATCGTATAGAGGAGCGCCTTGACAACAAGGGTGACCGCATCAATGAGCGCTTGGACCAGAGGGCGGAACAAGCTGCGGCCAATGGCAATGACAAACTGGCTGAGCGTCTAGATAACAAGGGTGATCGTATTGATAGTCGCCTGGACCAGAAGGGTGAGCGAATCGATCAGCGCCTGGATAACAAGGGCGAAAAAATTAATAACCGCCTTGATAACAAAGGTGAACGAATTGATCGCCACATGGATCGACGAGCAAAATCTAAAAAACGCAGACATGATTGATGGAGTCTGACACTTGTAATTTTATGATGGTTGCGACGGGACTGGTTTCGTAAAGGGACCCTGGAAAGAATTTCTGTGTGTAAGGATTTCAGCCGCCTTTTATGAATCAGTTCCTCGCCCAGGTGGAAAAGCGGGCCTTTACCATGGCGAATTTTGCTGTTGGTAATCGCGATGATGCGTTGGATATAGTACAGGACTCTATGCTAGCGCTGGTTAAAAATTACAGTGGCCGCGATCGGGCCGAGTGGCGCCCTCTTTTTTTTACCATTCTGAATAACCGTATTACTGATTGGCACCGTCATAATAAAAAACTGTCGCGCTGGCAATTGATTCGGGACAAGCTTCCCGGGGCCGCTGATGAGGATGATGTGGTCCCTACGGAGTGGATTGATACACAGGGCTCGACACCACACAGCGCTTTGGTTGGTGAGCGTTTGCTGGTGGCAATAGACGGGGCTATTGGGCTGTTGCCACTGCGCCAGCAGCAAGCATTTATGCTGCGTTGTGTCGAGGGGTTTGATGTAGCGGAAACTGCCCGGGCCATGTCCTGTAGCCAGGGCAGTGTCAAGACACATTTATCCCGTGCTATGCGTAGCTTGCGCATCCACCTGGAGGAATTTCAATGAAGCAGCCAAATCAACTCTTGCGGCGGCAGGATCAGCAGGTGGTGGTAGCTGTGCGGGTGGCTGTGGCGCGTCGAGAAGACGGGATAGATGGGGAGACCCTGTCCCAACTTAGGCGCGCCAGGTCGGCGGCTTTGCAGCAGTCGGTAATGCCGCCTGACCGATCCAGACATAGCTGGTTGTTGGGGTTAGGCGGTGCCTGTGCCGCGTTGCTAGTACTGTTGCTCTGGCCAGGGAGCGGGGATACTGGCCGGGAGGAATTGTTGACTGTCGGCGATTGGCTGCTGTACGAGGAGGTGGATGTTGAAATGATCGAGGACATGGAGTTTTACCAGTGGTTGGCGGAGGAATTGGATGGGCGCTCCTCATAAGGGAGGGAAGGCCCTCTGTTTGACATTGATATTAGCTGGAGCATCGGGTCTGGCTGCGGAAGTCGAATCTCCAGAGGAGGATTTCCTACTGTTTCTCGGGGAGTGGACCGACGACCAGGGAGATGTCCTGGTGCCAGAGGAGTCGGATTTGTGGCTGGAAAAGCCGCAAGGGGAAGTGCGCCGGTGGCGCAGGGTTGATGAGGGCGGGGAAACCCGGGAGGGGCAGAGGGATGAGTAGCAAGGGTATCTTGTATCTCGGCCAATTGGTCGGCCTGCTGCTCTGCTTCTGGGGAACGGCCTCTCTGGCCCAGGAATGGCAAAGTCTCAGTGAGAGTGACCGGCAAATGCTGCAAGGCTTTGAGGGGCGTTGGTCGCAGTTAAATGAGTCCCAGCGGGAGCAGTTACTACGCGGTGCCCGACGTTGGAGTGAGATGAGTTCGCAGCAGCGCAGACAGGCCCGCCAGCAGTTCAACCGCTGGCAGAAGCTTCCCGAAGAGCGTCGCATTCGCCTGCGGGATTCCTACCGCCGTTTTATGGATCTGCCGGAGGAGAAGCGTCAGCGAATCCGTGAAGCGCACAAGAGGTTCCGACAAATGAGCCCGGAACAGCGCCGCCAACTACGGGAGAGGTGGCGGGACAGCGAGGGCGATAGGCGACGGGCCGGTCGGGGCGAAAGGCAGCGGTTGGAGCGCCGCCAGAGGCGGGGTGAGATCGAGAAAGGGTGACACTTTTTGCCTTGTTTAGTTTAATTCAGCGTCTATTCAGATCATTTTATTTAATCTGGCACCCGTTGATGAATAACGGGAGATAGGTTGTGCAACTCTTCAAGCAGTTTATCGCAGGAGCGGCCGTCGCCGCATTGGTAGGTCTCAGCGCGACTGCCAAGGCGGGACCAACAGGTTACCCAGACGCCTACGGCGTTGACAGTTACGACTTTGCCCGAGTCACTGATGTCACCCCTGTGTATACCGATATTGAGGTTCGCACCCCGCGCACAGAGTGTCGCGATGAGCAGGTAATGTATCGTGAACCCGCCTCTCCGGCGGGAACTTTGGTCGGTGGTCTGCTCGGCGCCGCTGTAGGCAACAGCCTCGGCGGGCGCGGTCATCATGGCCGCTATCACCATCGCGGTGGACACCGCGGCGGTGCTACCGTTGCCGGCGCTGTTGTGGGGGCCTTGGTGGGTCACCAGATCAGTCGCGCCAATGCTCAGACTTATTACACCACTGAGTCCCACTGTCGGGTTGTGGACGAATTCAGCATGCGTAGGGAATTAGTCGGATACGATGTGCGCTATCGGTATAATGGTCAGATTTATCTGACTCGCACTGATCATCATCCGGGAGATAGAATCCGGGTTCGCGTCGCAGTCTCTCCGGCATTTTGAGTCGGGGAGAGCGCGGCCGAAAAGAGTTAAAGGTGGAAAATTTGGACATCCACAGGAGCCGCACCGTGAAACTAAGCCGTAATTTGATCCGGCCTATTCTCGTCATTTTCACACTATTCCCAGGGCTGTGCATCGCCTCTTTACAGGGCCTGCCGGCCTACGAGAGAGAAAGTTACAGGTACGAGTACCTACGGGTGCAGGATGGAGAGATCTCCCGCAAACAGGCAGCATCCATTGTGAAGCGTCGCTACGGCGGCAAAATATTGTCCATCTCTGAAACTCGCCGGCAGGGCCAGACGGTGTATCGGGTGAAGGGGCTTTCGGATAAGAGTCAGGTCTATGTGGTCTATGTGGACAAGCAGAGCGGTCGTATCTCCCGTTAAAGGGCCGCAATCCATAGGCACACAGTATTAAGGGAAAGACTATGCGCGCACTACTAGTTGAAGATGAAACTCTACTGCGACAGCAGCTGGCAGAGTCCCTTCGCGGTGCCGGGTACACCGTTGATGAAGCTCCAGATGGAGAGGAAGCCCTCTACTTGGGCCGTGAATACCCATACGACATTGCCGTGATGGATCTGGGCCTGCCGAAAATGGACGGCATCCAAGTGATCCGTACCCTGCGCGGTGAAGATAAACACTTCCCGATTCTGATTCTCACTGCTCGTGGCCACTGGCAGGAGCGGGTGGCTGGCCTTGAAGCCGGTGGTGACGACTACCTGGTGAAACCATTCCACACAGAGGAACTGCTGGCTCGCCTCAATGCGCTGGTGCGCCGTTCCGCCGGTTTTTCGTCCCCCAACATCAAAGCTGGCCCCATCTTGCTGGATACGAGTTCCCAGCGCGTTACTGTGAATGAGGCAGAACTGGAACTGACCTCTTTTGAGTACAAGGTACTTGAATACCTAATGCTGCACCCGGATGAAGTGGTTTCGAAAACTACCCTCACCGAGCATATTTACGAACAGGACTGCGATCGTGACAGCAACGTAATTGAGGTTTTTATCGGTCGTCTGCGCAAGAAGTTTGATACTGCAGCGCAGCTAAAGCCCATCGAAACCCTGCGTGGGCGTGGCTATCGCTTTGTCGCTCCCCAGTGATTGCCATTTTAAATGCGTTTTTTCTCTTATTGGTTGAATTCCCTCAAAGGCCGACTGGCACTGGTGACAAGCCTGGTGCTGATCGGCTTTGTCCTACTTATTTCCGGAGTACTTGAACACGCCTACCGCACCTCCCTTGATGAAGCCAAGCAACGGGAATTACAGCTGTATATCTACACCTTGTTGGCCCTGGCGGAGCCTGAGGGCGAAAGCCTGGTGCTACCGCCGGAATTGCCTGAACAGCGCTTTAATCAGCCGGACTCTGGCCTAGTTGGTGTGGTATTGGACGGTGGGGGACAGATTATCTGGCGTTCAGAGTCGGCCCTGGCCATGCCGGATCTGCAGTTTTATCCGCTGCCCCAGGGACAGCAGTCCTATATGCGGATTGCCCTGCCTGGGGATGATACAAATTACAGCAGTTTTCGCCAGGGTGTGGCCTGGGGACTGGAAAATGAAAACCCTTTTACCTTCGTTGTGCTGGAGGATGCAGGGCCACTCAAGGCACAGGTGGGACAGTTTCGCTCCACTATGTGGCATTGGCTGGGGGTGGGAGCGCTGCTACTGATCCTGGCGCAGTGGCTGGTTTTGCGCTGGGGATTTGCGCCTTTGAATGCGCTGGCGAATGCATTGAAGGATATGCAGCAAGGTGGCAGTGATCGACTTGAGGGTAATTTTCCGCGAGAACTGCGCCCCCTCACTGATAATCTGAACTTGCTGATTGAAAATGAACGCCGCCAGCGGGAGAAGACCCGCCATACACTGGCCGATTTGGCCCACAGCCTGAAGACTCCTTTAGCTGTGCTGAAGGGACTTAGCCTGGAGGGGAATTCCAAGGCTGCAAGCAAAACACTGGTGGATCAGGTACAGCGTATGGACAGCATTATTAGCTACCAGCTGCAGCGTGCGGTTACCAGTTCACCCAAATCAATTCTTCGCGGTATCCCGGTGGCGCCGCTCCTGGATAAAATTCTGGATGCCCTGGAAAAAGTCTATCGCAGCAAACCTAGTGATGTGCGCAGCCAGTGCAGCGAGCGGGCCCTGTTTTATGGGGATGAGGGCGATTTGATGGAGCTTCTCGGTAACTTGCTGGACAATGCTTACAAATACGGTAATGGTGAAGTAAAAGTCACTATTGAGAATGCCGAAGGTGGACGTAAGCTGACGATTAGTGTGAGTGATAACGGGTCCGGACTCGATCGTAAAAAGTGGCAGGAAGTCACCCAGCGCGGGGTGCGTGCCGACCAGCAGCAGCCGGGGCAGGGCATTGGCCTTGCGGTGGTTATGGATATCGTCGAAAGTTATCAGGGGTGTATCAGTGCAATGCCTTTACCTCAGGGGGGGACGGAAATTACAGTGGTTTTGTAATTTCCGTGTACAAGTCAATGGACAGTTTATTATTTAGAACCAGCTCTCCTGCATATCAAATGGAATAGAGTTGCCACTTTTCAACAATGTTATAGATTGCTGAATGTTTGGCAGCTCCCACTCAAAGTAAAAGCGCGCGGTGTGTATCTTGCCGCAATAGAAGTGCTTGTCCTCCTCGCCGGGATTATTCTCCAGTGCTTTTTCCGCAACGATGGCCTGGCGTAGCCAGATCCAGGCAACCAATACGCAGCCAAAAACATCCAGATATAAAGTAGCGTTGCTGAGGCCGCGATCCACGTTTTCCTGCAATTGCCCAAAGAGGGCCATTCCGGTTTCATCCAGTTTGCCAAGGGATTCCTCCAGGGCGTTGGCCATGGATTGCAAACTTTCCTTGTCGCGGGCCCGCATTATCGTATCGCGAATTTCGGCCTGCATCATCTGGTAAGCAGCGAGATTTTGTGCCGGCACTTTGCGTGCGAGCAGATCTAGCGCGTGTATGCCCTCGGTACCTTCATGAATGGCATTCAACCGGTTGTCCCGGTAGAGCTGCTCCAGAGGGAATTCGCGGATATAGCCGGCCCCACCAAGGACCTGGATTGCCAGCTCATTGGCTTTCAAGCAATACTTGGAAGGCCAGGATTTGACCACTGGGGTAAGTAGGTCGAGTAGGGTAGCAGCATTCTGGCGCTGTTCCTCGGTAGGGGCGGTGTGTTGATCCTCATATAAGGAAGTAGCGTAGATGCTCAATCCCAACCCGCCCTCGGAATAGGCTTTTTGCATCAACAACATTCGGCGCACGTCAGCATGCTGGATAATGGGGATCTGCTTTGAACCGGGATCACGGTTGGAGGGCAGGCGGCCCTGCGGGCGCTCTTTGGCATAATTCAGAGAGTAGATGTAGCCCTGATAGCCAAGTACTGAGGCGCCGGCGCCAACGCTGATACGGGCCTCGTTCATCATCTGGAACATATACTTTAGCCCCTGGTGCGGCTCGCCAATCAGGTAGCCGACAGCCCCTTCGCGCTCCCCAAAGCTCAGCACAGTAGAAGTAGTGTTGCGGTACCCCATCTTGTGCAGTAGGCCGGCCAGCTTTACATCATTGCGCTCACTTACCTGGCCGTTTTCATCCAAAAGGAATTTGGGTACCAGGAAAAGGGAGATACCTTTGACTCCGGCAGGAGCCCCTTTGATTTTTGCAAGCACCAGATGCACGATATTTTCAGTCAGGGACTGGTCACCGCCGGAGATAAACATTTTCTGGCCGCGAATGCGGTAACTGCCATCTTCGGCGGGCTCGGCGCTGGTGCGGATATCGGCGAGTGCGGAACCCTGATCCGGCTCTGTCAGTGCCATAGTGCCGGCAAAGCGGCCATCTATCATTTGCGGTAGGAACTGTGCCTTAAGTGAATCGTTGGCAAAAGAGCGAATAAGGTTAGCGGCGCCGATGGTTAAGAATGGATAACTGGCACTGGCGATATTTGCGGCGCTTATATAAGCAAGGGAGGTGCGCATTATAATTTCTGGAAGTTGCATGCCTCCCTCATCGAAATCGCAGTGGGCGGCGAGGAATCCAGCTTCGGCAAAGGTGTCCCAGGATTGCTTGGTTTCTTCAATCAGGTGTACCTTTTCTCCATCAAAGCTGGGCTCATTAGAATCTCCTTTGGCATTGTGATTGGCGAAATATTTTTCGGCGATAGTACGTGCTGTTTTTAGAGTTGCATCGAAAATTTCGCGGGAGTGTTCGCTGTAGCGCGATCTTTGTAGTAGCGCTTCGGTATCGAGAAATTCATAGAGTAAAAATTCGGTGTCACGTTCGTTGAGCAAAGGATGAGCCATACCTGCCTCGTCATTTATTTTTATGGGGTTTCATCGCTTTGGCGTGGCGACAAAAAATAATAATGGGGTTAAATGCCTGCCGCCAGAGCTGGTCACAAGTTAATGCCCAGTTATCCTGCTGGGCAATGACTTATTGTGTGAATGCACTTGGCGATATGGGGAGGGGGTTACTCGGAGACACGTTGGTAGGCGGCGGCACGGCCATTGTTAGGGTTCGGAATCACTTTACGCCAAA
Organism: Microbulbifer epialgicus; assembly: GCF_041447265.1. Lineage (NCBI taxonomy): Bacteria > Pseudomonadati > Pseudomonadota > Gammaproteobacteria > Cellvibrionales > Microbulbiferaceae > Microbulbifer > Microbulbifer epialgicus. Next base: position 30,655 of record NZ_JBGMEK010000010.1, on the reverse strand, counting down.
GTGAATCGGCGAGCTTAGCAGGTGATTGCTTGCAACCGCCGGCTATCCAGCTCGCGATGGTCTCTGCTACATTCGGCCACTGGATGCGAAGTGGAGGTGGCAGATTCTCCAGCCAGTTTTCGATATTTCGGGCATCAATATGTGGGACTACTGCGGCAAGGCGCAATTGTTCCAGCGCCTTTGCGTTGGCTTCCTGCTCAAATTGAGCGGCGAGGGGGCGACTCAGAATGGGTTTGCCCAAAGCTAGGGCTTCGGCCAATAGTTCGAAGCCACTATTGCAGATGACTGCCTTGGCGTTTGCCAGGTCTTGCTGGAATCCGGTAGTGGAGGGCGCCTTGATTTGGATGTTTTTTGTTGTGGGCAAGTTTTCCGGTACTCCGTACACAAGAAATTGTTGATCTACCTTTGAAAGCTCTTCCAGCATTGGGGCTGGGTGCTCGAAGGGCAGGTATACCAGAATATGATTCCCGAAGTCGCTACTAGGCTGCAGGTTTGAAGGGACAATTGGCGGTAGTATAGGTCTATCAAAATGGTGCCAGTGCAGCCCCAGGCTTTTTTCTGTTGGCGCAAAGGCGCGCAGAATAGTGTGGGATAGCCAGTTAAGCCTGGGCATTGGGATTGAATAAAGGAAGGCGTATTGGTGGCCAATTCCTACACTGGGCTTCTTTTGCAATTTGGCAGCCCAGGCAGTGACGGGTTCGTAGTCACTGACGACCAAATCAAAATCCTTGAGTGGCAGTTCGCGGATATCTCTGATTAAATGGCGCGCCTTTACCTGAGCAACTGTAGCAAGGCTTCTCAGGCGCCCTTCGCGGTGCACAATGGTCATGCCTTCGCGCCACCAGAAGTCACCAAATAGCTCCATGTCAAACAGTTTTTCCTTTGGCCGCCCGGAGAACAGCCACTGAATCTCCAGTTCCGGGTGTTTTTGTAATGCCCTGGCAAGCGTGCGGGAGCGGGCAATATGTCCATTGCCAGTGGCCTGCACACCGTAAAGTATCTTCATAAAAAGACTGCACTCGTAGTTAGTGCGACGCAGGTGCCGAGCAGGGCTCCGGCACAGATGTCGGAAGGAAAGTGTACGCCCAGGCCCACCCGGGCAGCGCCAACCCCGGTGGCCCAGAGGTATCCAATACCCCACATGAGGCTAACCTGTTGGGTCATAAAGGTTATAAACAGAAATGCGGCTGAGGTGTGGCCAGAGGGCAAGCTGAATTTATCGTGGGCGATGATTATTGGGCGCATGCCGGGAATGGCCTGAGGGGGGCGCCGGCGGCGAGCAGTATTCTTGATGGCCCAGTACAAAGAGCGTTCAATGGCTACTCCCGAACAGGCGGCGATAAAGAGCTGCGTGGCGGTATTTAAAATAATATAACTGCCGAGTATGGCAATGGTCAGCCAGCCGTCACCAGACTTGGATAGCCACAGGTAACGTCTGCGCGAGCTGGGGCTTGACGCTCTTTCCAGCATATACAGGACCAGAGACACATCGACACTCTTCAGATTCATGGGTAAGTCTCGCATGCCGACAACATAGAAATTAATTATTGCACGGAGTTGACCAAATGATGTCGCAATAATGAAATCTCAAAAATAGGTAATTTTTACGACTTGTGGAGAGAGGGGTTTGTTTTGGCGGTGATTTCTCTGAAGAATATAATGACAAGTCAATAATTAATGGGCTGCGTCGAAGGACAGGTGGGCAACCTGGGCTGCCCGCGGGGAGAAAAAATATTGCTTATGCGATTCTGATTTCTATATTGCTGGAGCCAGGCAACTTTTCCACCAGCCCAGGGCCGCAGAGCGCTGAAGGAGTGAAATAACCGCCTTCACCAGTGTAAGAGAGGAGAAACTCCATCACTGCCAGAGAGCCCGATACGGTGACGTCGTAGCCATTGGCGGTGAGCACACGACCTACTTTTCGCTCTCCTCGGCGATCATTACGCACTTCTCCCCAGACCCAGGTCTTTTGTCCAGTACGACGCTCTTTATCTGGCCCGTGCACTGACTTTTCTACTTTTGACTTCAGCCAGTTTTGCATCCAGCGGGTGCTCAACAGCCAGCGAATACTGTTCAAGCGCTTCAATTTTTTCGCCCGCTGTGGGCTCATCGGTATATAGGCCTCAATATTCGGGATTCCAGTCGAGTAAAAGGCTGTGGCTACATCTCCCCAGGGGATAGAAACGGCAAACTTGGCGCCGCGGCCAAAATCAATCTCGCGAGTTAGCTCCCCATGGCCGATAGCTTCAATCTTGCCGTTACGGCGTATGGCGCCGCCGGCGCCGAGGCTTTCTATGGAGGTTTTCGCCGTGCCGGGACTGAGGCCTGAGTCTGAGTCAAACCCTAAAGTCAGGTGAGTGGCCGTGGGCATCTTCTTGTGCAATGCTGCTGCCAGACAATCGGTGGGGATCACATCGAAGCCGGTGCCAGGGCACAAAACCACCCCTGCAGCCCTGGCCTCTGCTTCCAGTTTGTGGGCCGCCTCGAACACGGCGATTTCTCCGGTAATGTCCTGGTAGTGGGTTTTCGAATTGATACAGGCTCGCATCATCGGCCCTGCCGTGGTGGAAAAAGGGCCGGCACAATGAATTACCAGATAAATATCTTGCAGGCTACGTTCTAGAGTATCTGTTGACTCAAGGTCAATTACCATGGCCGCCAGATTCAGTTCATCGGTCAGGGGTTGAAGTTTTTGCGGATTGCGCCCGGCGAGAATTGGGCGATAGCCCTGGGCCACAGCTTTTCGTGCAATAAGCTCACCGGTATAGCCGTTTGCACCGTAGATCATGATGTTTTTATTGTTCACCGAGGGTCCTTAAAAGTGGAATTGGGCCTTAGTTCGGGCGGGAAAAGGTTATATCGAGCAGGTGCCCAGGTGCAATTTATTTGACCTTAAGGCCTGTTCGAGCCCTCTCTGTTCTGATTTTCCATCTATTTGATTGGTGGCTGATTATGCTGCAGCCAAATCGCTATCCGTCAGTTCGAAAGCTTTTTCCAATTGAAAGCGGGGCACGGTTTTGCCATTTTTCTGAAGGGTTTCTGTGAACATAGCCAATGGCCGGGCCCAGATTCCGAAATCACCGTACAGGGCACGGTAAGTGACTAGCTTTTCGCCAGTTTCACTATGAGTGGCGATGTGTAGAACTTCGTAAAGGTTTCCTTTGTAATGGCGATACAGGCCGCGTTTCATTCGGGTACTTCCAATTAACTCAAGTGGTGAGGGGACAGCTGTAGCTGCTCGATGCGGCGGCCATGCAGTATGGCGATGCCTGAATATCGGTGTTCTCCAGTGGAGGTAAATTCAAATTCATAACTGCGCTGTAGGCTGATATGGCCGTGGCGATCGCGTTTGAGCCGGGTTCTCACCAGCATAACGGTGTCATCCAGCAGCTGCACACCCAACTGTTTGCAGTGGTTGGAAGCGGCGCGCTTGACCTGTTCCTTTGCCGCCATATTGGCCCAGATATACCAAGCAATGGCTGCCAATAGCAGGAACCAAAAGATATCGCTAGGTGAGTAGTACATGGCTCTATAGTTGCTATGATCGATTTGCGCAAGAATACCATCGAAGGAGTTGAAATGTCTGGCACCATACTAATTACCGGAAGTAATCGCGGCATTGGCTTTGAAATTTGTACCCAGTTCGCGAGCGATGGGTGGAAAGTTTTGGCCTGTTGCAGGGACCTTGATAAGGCTGTTGAGCTCAAGGATCTGGGGAAGCAGTATTCTGAGGTACATCCCATCCAGCTGGACGTAACGGACTATTCACAAATGATTTCCGTGGCTAAGGCGATTCAAGGGGAGCCTATTGATATCCTCTTCAATAATGCCGGTTACTATGGCCCCAAAAGAGTAAGCTTCGGTGGAGTGGATCGTACGGAATGGCGGCGGGTCCTGGAGTCCAACACCATTGCCCCCTACATGATGGCCGAGACTTTCTGTGACAATGTGGCTGCCAGTAGTCATAAGCTAATTGCCATGATGAGCAGCAAGGTGGGTAGTATCGCTGATAATCGCTCTGGCGGGGGCTACATCTACCGGACCTCCAAGACAGCTCTTAACCAAATTGTGAAAAGCTTGGCGATCGATTTGAAGGATCGTGGCATTACTGTGTTGGCATTGCATCCCGGATGGGTAAAAACGGCCATGGGTGGGCCCGAAGCACTTATTTCAGCTGAAGTGAGCGTTAGGGGGTTGAAAAAAATTCTGCTGCAGGCTGAACCGAGTAATAGTGGCCATTTTTACAACTATGACGGCAGTGAGATCCCCTGGTAAGGGCTCCAACTTGTGCAACCTCATTCCTCTGCCGTGTATGTCGCGACTACCCGGGTCGCCAATGTCCCTTTCCATGTACAAATAGTCGCATGACTACATAGTGCTGCTTTTGAGATGCAGTTGCTGCCTGGGAATGGCGCTATATTTCACCTTTTGCAATATTAGGCAAGGATGCGGAAGAAGTCTGATACCGCTAAAGCCTGGAAAACATTGAAAATGCCATTGCTGGGGAGGGTAAGGCAACTTTCCAGCAAATAGTCGACATGGAAGCCGAGAGTATTTTAGGCAAGGAATGAGCAGTCAATATGAGCATGGCACTGACGGAGTGGAATTGATGAAAGGGGCGACTGATAGCGTCGAAGGCGGGAATACGCTAGTCCAGGACCGGCTTGTAACCGGGTTACGCCTGATGCTGGGAATATCTATGGCGGCAGTGACGGCTCTTATTGGAGGGATGCTCGCCTGGGTGGCGGTACTTGGAGTGGTTGCCTATTTCTCCCGGGGCAGGACTCTGGGGTCTGGGGCTTACAATCTGGCCTGTGCTGTTACTGGCTTGGGATTGGGTCTTGCTGCTCAAGCGGTAGTGGCAAGATGGCAACTACAGCCATTTCTTGTGGCACTACCTGCAGCCCTGTTATTTGCGGCAGTTGGTGCCTGGGCAATGGGTCTGGTAACCGGGGTGAGGAATATGCCGAGCTATGCTATCGGTGTTTTAGTAGCTTTGGCCGCACAAAAGGAAGTCTCTCTGGATAGTTATTTGATTTTGATTGCATCGATATCAGTAGGCAGTGTTATTGCTGCGATGATCGATAGGTTGTGGCCTGGGCGCCTTGCCCTGAGCTGTTAAATACACAGCGAGTCATACAAAAAGGTTTCCTGAGGGAATTTTTACTTCATTTTGAATGGAAATAGGATTAATAGGACGGGATAATTGATTGGCGTTTTCTCGCTTTTCTTAATAAAAGCGGAAAAATATTGCTCAGAGGTAATAGCAATGTTGAAGCGCGTTATGTTTACAGTGGCAATGGTTTTTGTTACCGCCTTGGCATTTACAGATCCGGCGACCTCAGGCTCGGGGCCGGATACCGCTCTGAAATACCTGCAACATTGATAGCGGATTTTGCTGGCAGTTAAACTATTGGGAATACTAAGAACTGGTGCACATGGAGAAGCTGACATGGAAGAGAAGTTCTGGCTGGATAAGTGGGAGAGAAATGATATTGGTTTCCATGAGGAGATGGGAAATCCCATGCTTGCCAAGTATTTTCAGAAGCTTTCCCTGGCGCGAGGCAGCCGTTTACTTCTTCCCTTATGCGGCAAAACTGGCGATATTGCGTGGCTCAAGTCAAGAGAATATGCGATTGCTGGTGTGGAACTCAGTGAAATAGCCGTACAGCAACTCTTTGAAGCACTTGGCTTGACCCCAAGAATTAAAGTGATCAATGAACTTAAACGTTATAGCGCTGAAAACATTGATGTATTTGTTGGTGATATATTGGCGCTAAAAGCGCAGGTCTTGGGGCCGGTTGATGCGATATATGATCGGGCTGCTCTTGTTGCTCTGCCCGAAGATATGCGCAGCCAGTATACTCAGCACCTGATGGCAATTACAAAAATTGCCCCACAGTTGTTAATCGCCTTTGAATATGAACAGTCGCAATTAGCAGGGCCTCCCTTCTCGATTAGCTCTGAGCAGGTGTTTGATTATTACCTTGCAGATTACCATCTGAAAATGCTGGGTAGTCGAGATATACCAGGAGGTCTGAAGGGGTTGGTGCCCGCTCGGGAAGTTGCCTGGCTGCTAAGCCGGCGATGAACCGACGTTAGTGTATAGATACTCTGATTAGGCAGTGTCTTTCTTGCTGGCTTTCCTTGGTCCATCCCTCCCGGATAACCCCGGGAGTACTATGCTTCCAGCAATCAGGGATTCTTTTTTTTGCTTGGGCCACTTCTTAATCATTATTTCCAGTTTGAGTGCTGCTGATTTATCAGGGACCTGTTTCTGGTACTCTAACGAGAGGGGGCCCTTGCCCTTCAATGCCTTGGCGGCCCTGGAGCCACTGGAACAGTGCTCTGCAAACCGGCGTTCTACATCCGTGGTGACCCCCGTATAAAGCGAGCCACTGGAAGTGCGAACCAAATAGACAAACCAATAGCTCATTAAGTAAAGCACCGGTTAAAAAGTTTAGTGGTTACTACTATGTAGGAAGTAAAGAAAACACTTCTCTTGTGACATGCTGTAAGTACCCCCTGTATACTCGCAATCGACATCCATACCTCATGCGCTCCCGAGTAAAGTGTATTTTTCCCCTCCTTACTAGCCCGCAAACTAACAAGTTAAAGTGGCATAAAGATATGCCGCTATCGGCTTAGACCGGCGTGAGCCTGCGAAATACCAACAGATTCGGGTATCTGTACGAGTGATTCGTGGGCAACAATGAAATAGATGGGGTTCATCTAATCCAATAAGTAGTTAATAGCAGCCTAAAATAGTGATTGCTGTTCACCAGCTTGAGGTGGAGGCTGAAACAGGCTGCAGTTTAGCGATAATCGACGGTGATTCAAGCCCAGTTTTTTGATGGTGACAATAAAACGTTGGCGTAAAAGCTGGGCGAAAACGCCACTGCCAGTTCGGCGCTGGGAAAAATCACTTTGGTAGTCCTGTCCGCCTCGACTCTGTTGTACCAAGCTCATAACATGTTTAGCTCTTTGCGGGTAGTGCACAGAGAGCCACTCGCGAAACAATGGTGCTACTTCATGGGGCAGGCGCAAAAGTATATAGGCCGCGCGCTCTGCGCCGGCATCACGTCCCGCTTTCAATATACTTTCCAGTTCACAGTCATTAAGGGCGGGAATGATTGGTGCAGCCAATACCGCTGTAGGTACTCCGGCTTTGCAAAGTTGCTCTATTGTGCGAAGACGAGTAGCAGGCTCCGCTGTGCGCGGTTCCAGTTTTCTTTTTAGCGCCTTATCCAGTGTAGTTACACTGACTGCCACTTGGGCCAGGTTGTCCTGAGCCATTTCCGCTAAGATTGGAAGATCTCGCAGAATTAGCTGACTTTTGGTAACAATGGTGACCGGCTGAGCAAACTGTTGCATCACCTGAAGCAGTGCGCGGGTAATCTCTTTCCCCCGTTCCAGAGGCTGGTAGGGATCGGTATTGGCTCCTAGGGCTATTGGACTGCACTGGTAGTTTGGCCTGCGCAATGCTTTTTTCAGTAAGTCTGCTGCGTTGGGTTTAAAAAATATTTTGCTTTCAAAATCCAGACCGGGCGAAAGATCCATATAGGAGTGGGCGGGACGTGCGTAGCAATAGATGCAGCCATGTTCACAGCCCCTATAGGGGTTAATTGATTGAGTGAAGGGGATATCCGGCGACTGATTGGTGGCAATAATAGACTTGGCTTTTTCTTCGATAGCCTCGGTGGGCAAGCGCTCCAGAGGCTCTGGTTCTGTTTGCCAGCCATCATTCTCCAGGATGCTCGAATGGCTGGCAAAACGCCCGGTGATATTACTGGTAGCGCCGCGGCCTTTGTGCAGGCGCAGTGAATTTTCTTTATCTGACATTGCTGTGTGGGGATGCTGTATATATGTACAGCATAGATTATTTTGTCGAACTTGGGAATAGCTTTGTAATTTATTGTTAATGCTGATTACTACTGGGTCAGAAGGAAAGAATACACTGCACTCGATACTCGCTGTGAATACATCCCTGTAAGCTCGTAATCGGCATCCATGCCGCATACGGTCCCGAGCGCAGTGTATTCTTTTCTTCCCTCTTTTTAGTAAATGATGGCATTTCGTGACAGGTCAGTTATGTAGTTGCGATATTTTAGGGGAAGGAATTCGCTAAATATGGAATGGGAGCACCGCTAGCTTCCCACTCCGCCGTATATGCAAAATAATTTGGTGGTACAGTTACGATCTATCTTCAGATGGGTTCAACTATAGCGTCAGGATTATACTTTGAAGGGATCGAGAGGCCCGGTCGTTCATCGTCCCAAATCATATTGGTAATTCTCCAGGATTCTCCATCGTTATAAAGCTGAATACTGTTGATCCCCCTCTTGATAAACTCGGTCTTTTTACTGTCTTTCCAAGCCTCATAAGTACTAAATGCATGTGCAATATTACCGAAGACTTCAATAATATTGTGAATTTCCACTTCATAAAAGGCTTGCCTACCAATTAACTCTTGGAAGTTTTGTGGGTAGTCCTGAATTTCCATTACCAGAGACTGTGGATTGCCATTGTTGTCTACAGAAGTTCGGATAACTTTGGCATAGGTAGTGAATAAACGCCGTTGTCTATCCCAATCTCGTTCATAGTCTTCCGGGCCAGATATTATCTTGTACAATTCTGTAAGAAGTTCTTGTATTTCTTTTTTTGTATTCATTGTCTGGCTCTCTATTCATGATTGCGCCTAAAGGCAACGCAGTAGAGCCTAGAGTGAGGGTGGATAACTTGCTTCACAGTCCATTTTTTAAGAGGCTTAAGCTTCTACAAAAGTTACTGCTGGGTCAGAAGGAAAGAGTACACTGCACTCGTGACGCGCTGTGAATACATCCCTGTAAGTTCGTAATCGGTATCCATACCTTATATGATCCCGACCGCAGTGTATTCTTTCCTTCCCCCTTTTTAGTATGTATTGTTATTAAAACATTGTGTCGAATTCACTGGATCAGATGGCAGCCAGGACAGTATTTTCCATCCTTCCTTGGTGTTTGCCAGTGTATAGGTGTTGCAAATGTAGTCTAAAATGGAGTTTTTCGAAGTGTAGCGCTTTAGTAGTACTGATATGATAGACATGTTCTCGCCAGTGAATTGGGTTTCAAAACTCATCACTTCAGATTTTACATAATCTCTTTCCTTCAGAGCTGTGCGTATATCGGAGAGTATAACCTCTACCTCTGTAGCGCCCTGAGGTGAAAATACTTTAGGGCCAAAAATAAAGTGCGGCGTTTCTATAAAGTAATTGGCTGCTGAGCCTTCAATCGTTTCTGATGAGAAGTTGTCAATAAATTTTGCGATGTGATCTTCAGCCGAGGTTTCAGCATAGGTATTCAAACTGGTACAAAGTAATAAAGCTGCTAATCTGGCTAGAGTGTTCAAACTATTTCCATTAATGAAATTGGTAAAGGTATTGTCACTATAAAATGCACCGTCCGTAAAGGGGTGTCTTAGCAAGAGGGTTCCTTTCGAAGCGTATCTCCTATAATGATATGCTCATAAAGATAATAAATTAAAAGATGTCAGGAAGTAAATATATCTTTGCGTATAGCATTTATTGGTTTTTCGTTGGTGATGTCAATTAGGGCGGAGTCAGCCAATTTGGTATTTTTATCAGGTATGGAACTGGAAGGGCTATGTCATTTATATCTGGTGCTACAGTTGGGTCTGCACTTCTATTAGCAGCAGGTGGTTTTAGTGTTTATCAGTTGTTGGAGATTGATTGCTGAATTTTTCCATGTTTATCGGTCGGCTGCTCGTTTTGTATCATCTATTAGAGTAAAAGATTGCTAGTGAGTAAGGTGAAAGAGACGATATTATTGATAGGTCTCTCCCATGCTTTCCTGACACTTTAAGATTTTTCTGGTAATGGGTTTTGTTTGACAGGCAGGCCATGATGAGGGTATTCAATATTCTCGAGGGGATATTATTGATGCTCTGTACTGTTTACCTGATGTATTTGCAACTTCATAAAGACTGAAAGCGTTTAACTATATTTTTTACTATATATGCGATTCTCCCGAGTAGGTTCCAGCTATTGAGGAAGTTCTTTAATCCACTATGGTTGGCAAATTATCGGTTTATTAGCCTGTAGGTTCTTTATAATTTGAATACGAGAAAGCTGAGGGATTGTAACTTTTAAAAGAATTGGCTCTTATGAATATAGAGTCGTTGACAAGGGAGCATGGGTCGCAAAAAGAATTATTTATTGAGCTAACCAATAGGTCAAATGGGGCCATTTAATTGGTCTCTTTTGTCAGAGCTTGTAAACCCATTGGGCCGGAAATATTACGTAGAAGTTTTGCAGTCTTGCCTCAGCGCCACCCTATGTTGCGGGCGAGGGTGGAGTTTAAAGAGCGGATGACTTGGCACTGTGATGTTCCTTTTGCATCAATTCTATTCAAACTGATTTTTCTTGGTGATCAGTTTGATATTGAGACGGTGTTTCTCAGGGAAAGTATGGATGTATTATTGGTTGAGAAAGTTGCTTAATAAATATCAGTCTATATTACTAGGGGAAACTTGGTGGAGTGGATAGTTATTACGGGTAACCATGTGGCTATTGATGCCCGTTCTACTATGGCTTTGGCTGGGAATCTGGATCAAAACCTGGCTGGAGAAAATGCGGGTATTGAAAGCAATAAGTCGATACCGAAGTCTCTGGAAGACTACCTGAAATTTTCAGAAGCCGATATGGTGCCGATTTACCAGATGGACAACACCGGCCTTTAAATTTCCTTATAGGAAATGCTGCGCCTGCTGATGGTCGTAGGGGTTATTTTTTAATCGCTCAGTGTCTAAAGAAACAGTAATACATCCAAGGGGGCTGGGTAGGGTAAGAAAGATCAAGTTTACTACTATCTATATTGCAATTGCTGTACTGTCAGCATATTGCCTACCAACCTCTAAGCCATGGGCAGAAGTTATGGTACTAATCGATTTGCAAAAGTTTATTTGGCCAACAATAAGATTTGACCGTATTGGATGATTTACAACTGTGTTAATTATGGTTATTTCTCCTGGAGCTTTCTCTAGTGATTTACTAAGTTTTGCCAGAAAAATTCAGGGAAGACTATTTGAAAGTTTGAATCAAAAGCAGTTGTTCCTGGCAGGGTTTCTACAAAGTGAGACATTGGAGAGTATTATCCAAAGAGAAGAGTTTTTTGCGGCAGCATAGCCCACTTTCACCTCTGGTATTTGTGTCTCCAACACCGGTAGTATGGAGTATTTGATGGCATGTCATGATTATCTGGATTGCCCGGGGTTTATGTCGGTGCAAGCACGTGGAGTGCATCCAGTCATGATAGGTTCTACTACAAATAAAACGGAGGGTATATTTTCTTTTGGTTATTGTGAGCCGTTGGCAAGCAGAGTAAGTACGTTAAGGTTTGTCGACCATTATATGGAGATATTGAGGAGCTTGTTGGTTTAGAGTGGTTGGACGATTATTTTTCCTTGCGATTTCTGTAGAAAACCTTTCTTTTTTTCATTTGTGGTATTTGCTTAAAATATTGCAGCTCTCAGTTGTCAGACTGCCATCTAAATCCTTACTACTTTCCTATACTTAGTGAGTAAATTGCCGTGTACTATGACTGATGTTGGTTCGGAGTTCATTTATAAGCTATTTGCTATTGTCTCAGAGAAATTATTGAATATGAATCTGACCTCATAGTCAAGAAAGGGATGTTTTTTATCTGGAGTATTTGAAGGTGTGAGTCAGTGCAAAATTCTTGTAATTTAAACGAAATATATAGAGCAGGATTTACATATTATTGGAATAGATAAGCATCTAGATAGGCATCCCCTCTATGAGAGTACCTTTTGTGGCCGTTTTTGGGCAGTAGGGGAGTAAATGAGTGAATGATGTGATTACCATCGTTGGCCAGGGCCTATATCTGGCTGCGGCGGCGGTTCTGGGGTTAGGTGTTGCCCGTATTCTGAGAATCGATAATACGCTTGGCTGTCTATTAGCTGGTGTGCTGGCGGCCCTGCTTTTACCTGTGATTGATTACGATACCGGATTGCGGGCAACCAGTTTACGAGAACTGGTTTTCTTCGTCATTCTGCCTGTATTGATCTTTGAGTCAGCCTGGCAGTTAGAACCAAAAATATTAAAGCGTTGGATTGCCCCCATCTTCCTGTTCTCCACTTTAGGCCTGGTTATCTGCGCTTTTCTTATCGCTGTAATTACTTACTATGGTATTGGCCATCCTGAAGGATTCCCTTGGATTGCGGCTCTTTTGACTGGTGCAATACTTGCAGCTACAGATCCGGTATCGGTAGTAAACAAGCTACGCCAAGAGAAAACTGGCAGGGATATATTAACTCTCGTTGAAGGGGAAAGTCTTTTTAATGATGCCGCTGCAGTTGTTCTCTATTCTCTGGTACTGGGGCTGGCCACTTATTCCATTGTGGAGGGCTCCGGTATAGGGGCAGAAGCGCCAGCGCTGGGCTTTGGTCCTGTAGCTCTGTATTTTTGCACGATATTTTTTGGTGGCGTGGCTGTAGGATTGGCCTTCGGATTTTTTACAACTCTGGTCATATTATTTCTACACTCTTCTAGCGCTGCGTTGATGGTTCTGGTGATTGCAGCATTTGCTAGCTTTTACTTAGCAGAGAGTGTGTTACATGTATCTGGTATTATCTCCGTAATGACCTGTGCAATTGTGGCTCGTGCTTGCCTAGCTAAACAGAGCAAAAGTTACCTGGCCGACGCCGAAGCTACTTGGGAGTGGTTGGGGTTACTGTTTACGGCGATCATTTTTGTAATTATGGGTCTGGTAATTACCTACGACATGTTTACCCACCAATGGTTGGCCATGATGATTGCAACTGCTGCTGCTTTGGGGGCGCGTGCGCTATCCGTGGTGCTTGTATCCCCATTAACCCGGTTTGTGGGTCCACCTATCCCAAAATCCTGGCGGCTCCTGATGAGTTGGGGAGGTCTACGCGGTGTTATCGCTGTAGCGCTGGTGCTATCTCTACCGGTTGAATTGCCCTACTGGTGGACCATTCAATCCATGGTATTTGGTGTGGTGCTTTTCTCCTTATTGGTACAGGGAACTACTAGCGGACGCCTGATACGGAAGCTCAATTTGTAGTACTAGTCTCTTCCGGACTCGTTGGCTTGTTCAGTGCAGGGCAGTATTGTTTGGGCCTCATTCCCTGTTGTTGAATTATTAATGATGGATCTTAGAGTAACCGTGGGTAGACTTGGGAATACAGGCGGAGTTGCAGACATTAAGTTTTGTGACATGTTTAATACCTTCAATAAAATCACAATATCGCCCCCTGAAATTAAAGACAGTGAGTCGAGAAATGCCCAGGTTGGTATTTATAGTGGCAGGAAAAATACTGGCTGGAGTGGGACAAAAAATCAACGGAAGTATCACGGCCAACCGGGTCAAAATTTGGCTGACCATGGCGATAAATAACCCGGCAAACTAATAACTAAGCGGGTTGGTGGGAAGGGCTGCGGGTTGTCCCGCAGCCTGGGCAGGATTATTTCCAGTTAAGGATAACCTTGCCGGACTCTCCTGAGCCCATGGTATCGAAGCCTTTCTGGAAGTCATCGATATGGAACTGATGGGTAATAATTGGAGTTAAGTCCAGGCCGGATTGGATCAGGCTGGCCATTTTGTACCAGGTTTCGAACATCTCGCGGCCGTAGATACCCTTAATGATCAGGCCTTTGAATATCACCTGGCTCCAGTCGATAGCCATCTCTCCGGCGGGAATTCCCAGCATGGCAACTTTGCCACCGTGGTTCATGGCCGAGAGCATATCGCAGAAGGCGGCGGGTACGCCGGACATTTCCAGGCCCACATCGAAGCCTTCACTCATGCCCAGTTCAGTCGTCACATCGCTGAGGCTTTCCTTGGCAACATTCACTGCACGGGTAGCGCCCATTTTACGGGCCAAGTCCAGGCGATACTCATTGATATCAGTAATTACTACATGGCGTGCGCCAACATGTTTAGCTACCGCAGCAGCCATAATGCCGATGGGGCCGGCTCCGGTAATCAATACATCTTCACCGACCAGATCGAATGACAGAGCGGTGTGTACGGCGTTACCCAATGGATCGAAGATAGAAGCCAAATCGTCGGAAATATTGTCCGGGATTTTGAAGGCATTTAATGCTGGAATAACCAGGTACTCGGCAAAGGCCCCCTGGCGATCTACACCTACACCGTAGGTGTTGCGGCATAGATGGCGGCGACCGGCGCGACAGTTGCGGCAGTGTCCGCAGGTAATATGGCCTTCGCCGGAAACGCGATCACCCATCTGGAAGCCTACGACTTCCTGGCCCATACCAACTACTTCTCCTACATATTCGTGCCCCACTACCATGGGAACCGGGATGGTTTTTTGCGACCACTCATCCCAGTTATAGATATGCATGTCGGTACCACAAATGGCGGTTTTGTGGATTTTGATTAGCAGGTCGTTGTGACCGGGCTCGGGAATTTCCACGTCAGTGAGCCAGATTCCCGCTTCAGAATTCAGTTTCGATAGTGCTTTCATTGTCATTAAAACTACAAATAGGAAGGCGCGGTAGAGCCATACAACAGGCGAGTCCTGCTATGGTGCACCGCCGCGATCAATTGGGCATTAAATAATTTTCAGCTCACGGCCTACTTCGATAAAGGCATCGATACACTGATCGAGTTGTTCACGAGTGTGTGCCGCCGACATCTGAGTGCGGATACGGGCCTGGCCTTTGGGTACTACCGGGTAGAAGAAGCCCACCACATAGATGCCGCGCTCCAGCATCTTGTCGGCCATCTTCTGAGCCAGTGCGGCATCGCCAATCATTACCGGGATAATCGGGTGGTCGGCGCCGGCCAGGGTAAAGCCAGCTTCAGACATGCGCTTGCGGAAATAAGCGGAGTTATCGCGCAGTTTCTCACGCAGCTCACCACCTTCCATCAACATATCCAGCACCTTCAGTGAGGCGGTAACAATTGCTGGGGCCACGGAATTGGAGAACAGGTAGGGGCGCGAACGCTGGCGCAGCATATCGATGATTTCCTTGCGGCCAGAAGTGAAGCCACCGGAAGCGCCGCCCAGGGCCTTGCCTAAGGTGCCGGTAATAATATCGATACGATTGATAACATCGCAGTACTCGTGAGTGCCGCGACCGTGCTCGCCGAGGAAACCTACCGCGTGGGAGTCGTCCACCATCACCAGGGCGTTGTAGCGATCGGCGAGATCGCAGATGGCATTTAAGTCGGCGATTACACCGTCCATGGAGAAGACGCCGTCAGTGGCGATCAGCTTAGTCTTGGCGCCCTCGGCGTCAGCTGCCTGTAGTTGCTTTTCCAGTTCCGCCATATTGTTGTTGGCGTAGCGGTAGCGCTTGGCCTTACACAGACGTACACCATCGATAATCGAGGCGTGGTTTAGGGCATCGGAGATAATCGCATCTTCCGGGCCGAGTAATGTTTCGAACAGGCCGCCATTGGCATCAAAGCAGGAGGTGTAGAGGATGGTGTCTTCAGTGTGCAGAAACTCAGACAGGCGAGATTCCAGGGCCTTGTGGATGTCCTGGGTGCCGCAAATAAAGCGCACAGATGCCATGCCGAAGCCGTATTGATCGAGGCCTTCTTTGGCGGCTTCGATAAGGTCTGGATGATTGGCCAGACCCAAATAGTTGTTGGCGCAGAAATTCAGTACCTGGGTGTCGTTGTTCACCTGGATCTCAGCGGCCTGCTGGGAGGTGATAATACGCTCGCGCTTATAGAGGCCGTCGGCATCAATTTGTTTCAGTTCATCGCGCAGGTGCTCAAAGAATTGTTCTGGCTTTGACATGGTATTGTTTTTAGCTCCTGTCCGGTGCTCGTGGCACTTAGTGATTGGCGCTAAGCAGGTTGGCGCCTGTGTATTCTAGTTTATCCCGCCAGTTCACACGCCTTGTGGGCAGTGATCGGCTGCTCGCTGGCGCGGCAACTGGTGGCGAATTTTAATGCTTCTTCCGCGGTGTCGAATAGCAGCTGCCACAACAATTGCCGATCGGCCCGTCTCACTGCCCTAACCGCCGTACGGTTTCGCTGGTTGGCGATCTGAATTTCTATAACGTCTTTATTGAATTGCGGTGTTGCGGACATGGTCCCTCCAATGAAAAAAACTTTGGAGGGCTGACGTGGAAGCGGCGAATGGGTATTCGCTAATCCGGTTGGATTGCTCTTGTAGAGCCCCATCCTCTCCGCTGGTTTTGTTTTGCCGGCAGAGAGAGAACCACCTTGCCCCGGTCGGCAGGTTGGCGTTGGCGTCAGCCACTCTCGTGATGTGCGGGCAAAGATAGCTGGGAGGGGATTGACAGTCAACTATGTCGCCCCCGTTTGGGGGCGGTGCAGAAGTTTATGCCGGCAGTTGCACGGATTTCAGTTCGATAAACTCGCCGAGCCCGGCATCGCCAAATTCGCGTCCATTGCCGGAGCGCTTGTAACCGCCGAAGGGAGCATCGTAGTTGAACTCGCCCCCGTTGACGAAGCAGAGGCCGGCCTCAATACGGCGCGCCAGTGGCATGGCACTCTCCGCATCCTTGGCCCAAACGCCGCTGGACAGGCCGTATTCGGTATCGTTGGCAATGGAGATAGCTTCGTCCATATCCTTATAGGGTATCAGGCAGGTTACCGGGCCAAAGATCTCCTCGCGCGCGATGCCCATATCGTTGTGAACATCGGCAAATACGGTGGGTTTAACATAGAAGCCTTTCTCCAGGCCCTCCGGTGCCTCGGTACCTCCGGTGACCATACGCGCACCTTCATCGATACCCCGCTGGATATAGCCACGCACGATTTCACGCTGGCGTGCGGAAGAGAGCGGCCCCATAAAGGCGTCTTCTCCGATGCCCACGGCGATTCCTTCGGCCACTTGCTGGGCAATTTCCACTGCTTCATCATAGCGCTCTGCGGGCACCAGCATACGGGTCAGGGCTGTGCAGGTCTGGCCGCTGTTGATAAATACATCTTCGCAGCCCCAGCGTACAGCAGCTTCCAGGTCTGCATCGGGGGTGATAATCAGCGGAGACTTTCCCCCCAGTTCCTGGGTCACACGTTTTACCGTAGGCGCTGCAGCCTTGGCCACTTCGACCCCGGCCCGGGTAGAGCCGGTGAATGACACCATATCGATACCTGGATGGGCTGAAAGCGCCGCACCCACTACCGATCCAGCGCCGGGCACTAAGTTGAAGACGCCGGCGGGTACCCCTGCCTCTTCAATGATTTCCGCCATGATGAAATCCTGCAGAGGAGTAATCTCGGCAGGCTTGGTGATCATGGTGCAACCGGCGGCCAATGCCGGCGCTACCTTGCCGACGAACTGGTGCAGTGGATAGTTCCAAGGAGTAATAAAACCACATACGCCCACTGGCTCGCGGAATAAAATTGAGTGGGCTGCTTTCTCCGTTTTTTCCATCTCGGAAGTGCGCTCTGCGTAATAGCGCATAGCATAGATGGGCCCACCCACGTGCAGCCAGCGGGTGATACGTTCGGGGCACCCGAGGGTTTGGGAAATTGCGAAAGTTAGGTCACCCTTGCGTTTTTCCATTCCATCAGCGATGGCGTTGAGCAGTTCGCGGCGTTTCTGTGCCGTGCTGTGTCGCCAGCTGTGAAAGGCAGTCCTGGCGGCAGCTACGGCGAGATCCACATCTTCGGCAGAGCCCTCGGAAACTTCGCAAATTAACTCTTCGGTGGCCGGGTTGATCACTGGATGTGATCCCGCCCCCAGGGGTTCACGCCACTGGCCATCAATAAACAGCTTGCCGGTTTGCAGTTTGCTGAGATCTGTCATGTCACTCTTCCATTTGTTCTGCGCCTGAGGGCGCGCTGATTTCAATCAGGGTTGGAGTTTTTTGGCTAAAGGCTGCATTTACCGCTTCTGCCAACTGGCCGGGTTGATCGATCCGGCACCCTTTGGCGCCAAAGGCTTTTGCGAGGGCGACAAAGTCTGGAGTGCGCAAGTTTACGCCTTCCTGGGGCACTTCGGCAGCATCCATAAAATCACGGATTTCTCCGTAACCGGCATTGTTCCACACCAGTATCGGCAGTGGCAGTTGTTGTTCCACTGCTACCGCCAGTTCACCCAGGGTAAACATCAGACCGCCGTCGCCAATCAGTGCGACCACATCGCGCTCGCTGGATAGCTTGGCCCCAATAGCCGCCGGCAGGGCGAAACCAAGGGTACCGTAGCCTGTGGTACAGGTAATGTGGCTGCGCGGATGGTAGAGGGGCAGTGCGTGGTTAGTGTTATAGGCCAATTGGGTGGAATCTGTTACCAGGATGCCGTTATCCGGTAGTGACTCGCGCAGGGCTTCCACCCAGGGGAAGCGTTCCTCAGAGCCACTCCACCACTCCTTGCGGCAGTCTTGCAGTATTTTGGCAACCTCTTGTTCAGATTGCTCTTTGGCATCTCCATCGCGTCGAGGCAGAACCGCATTTAATTGCTGCAGACTCTCTGCGGCATCGGCACAGATGGCCAGATCGGGGTTGGCGTTACATACCAGCTGTGCAGCATCTATATCGATACGAATTAACTTGCCGGAAAAGGCGTAATCATCCCGAACCAGGTTGCGGTCCGTCTCGGAAAGTTCGGTACCCACTGCCAGTACGACATCTGCGTTTTCTACCCGCTTGCGTACGCAATCGAAGCTCAGGTTGGCACCGCCGCACAATGGGTGGCGCTCGTCCACTACGCCTTTGGCAGCCAGTGACAGGAAAACTGGAGCGGCAACTTTTTCGGCTATTTGAGTAGCTGCCTCACCTGCAGACTGAGCCCCTCCGCCCAAAAGAATGACGGGGCTCTGCGCGTTTTGCAGCCAATGAGTGGCAGTGGTGATAGCGGTGCTGTTGGCGCCTGGTGGCATAGCTGCCGCAGCGGCGCGATAATCTACTAATTGGCCGGGCATGGGTGCCGGGAACAGGTCGATGGGAATCTCGATATGTACTGGCCCTGGGCGGCTCGACTGCAGTAGCTGGAAAGCCTTTGCCATTACTTCCGGCAATTGCTCGGCCTGAGTCAGGGAGTGTTGCCAGATACAAAAGCCTCGGCTGGCATCACTTTGTCGGGGCAGTTCATGAAGGCGCCCGCGGCCCATGCCCAGATCTTCGCGGCGATTCACTGCGGAGATAACCAGCATGGGGATGGAGTCGGAGTAGGCCTGCGCCATTGCGGTGGCGGCGTTGGTGAGGCCGGGGCCGGTGATCAAAAAACATACGCCGGGTTTGCCGCTGGCACGTGCGTAACCATCCGCCATAAAAGCAGCACCCTGTTCATGGCGCGGAGTGATATGTATCAGGTGGCTGCCTGGCAGGCCGCGATACAGTTCGATTGTGTGTACACCGGGAATGCCGAAGACTTTTTCCACCTGGTATTCGCGCAACAGGTGCATCAGCACCTGGGCACATGTGGGTGCAGAGGACATAACCACCGTTTTCCTTATGCGTGTAAAAATGCAGTGAGCCTAGCGGCCCATAAAATACTGTGCAAGCGCCCGCAGAGTCTGCATCTGCAGTAAAAAAATCGCAGGAAAATTGAGATTCCCCGCCTGTCGCGACAGGAAACTTTGTGCGCCGGTCGTGTTTTCGTTTGCCTCTGAAGAGGTGCCTGGGAAGGGGGGATTGACGAGTTGCTCGCGGAAAAATACCTTTGCCGCAGCTCGCCAGATACACTTTGAGCTAGAACAATTTAGGAGGTAACACCATGGAAATCGATCAATGGCGCCGAGATTACCTGCTCGGCGGTTTGCGCCGCTCTGAGCTGAAGCCCACCCCGGTGGAGCAGTTTCGCCAATGGCTGGAAGAGGCCGTGACAGGGGGGATGAAAGATCCCACTGCAATGTGTCTTGCCACGGCAGATGCTACAGGCCAGCCCTCCCAGCGTATTGTTTTGCTGAAAGGGTTCGATGAGCGCGGCTTTGTGTTCTACACCAACCTGGAGAGCAAAAAGGCCAGGGATATGGCAGATAATCCCCAAGTATCTCTTTTGTTTCCGTGGCATTTACTGGAGCGTCAGATCATTGTTTACGGCCAGGTGGAGCGGGTATCCCGTGAGGACGCGGTAGCTTACTTCCAGTCTCGACCATTGGACAGCCAACTGGCTGCCTGGGCATCCCGCCAAAGCCAGCCCCTGTCTTCCCGCGAAGAACTGCAAAAGCAGTTTGAAGAAGAAAAAGCACGCTTTAATGGTGGTGAGGTTCCCCTGCCGGATTTCTGGGGTGGCTACCGGGTTGTGCCACATTCAGTAGAGTTTTGGCAGGGGGGAGCAAATCGCCTGCACGATCGTTTTGTTTACCATTCTGATGATAGCGGTAGCTGGTCAGTGGGACGCCTTTCTCCCTGATTGATTCTTATCAATTTCTCGGCTGCAGTTCGTTAGTGGGCTGTGGCTTCCCTTTTCTGAATGAGCAGAATTTCTACTGAAAGCCACTCCTTATCACCTTCAATTATTCTGCTAAAAACCTCGCTTTCGTTCGCTTGCACCGGCTGGCCATTAATGTACCTAGCCGCTTAGAATATTGCGCCATAAACACAGCAGAAAGTCGTTTGCAAAAATTGCGGGTTCGATATTTTTGCTTACTAAGCCTTAAAAAATAGGTAGAGGGTACTATGGCCATTATTGGGATTGATCTGGGGACCACTAATAGCGCTTGCGGAATACTGACGGACGATGGGGTGAAGCTGGTTCCCAATCGCCTTGGAGTGACCCTGACTCCATCAGTTGTCGGTCTGGACGAGATAGGTAAATTGGTGGTGGGAAAAACGGCTAAAGAGCGCTTGATCAATCACAGTGATACCACAGTTGCTGCCTTTAAGCGCTTAATGGGCACTGACCATAAAATCAAGCTGGGCCGTCAGCAATTTAGCGCAACTGAACTTTCTTCAGTGGTTTTACGCTCTCTGAAGGAAGATGCCGAGGCTTTCCTGAATAAAGAAATTACCGAGGCTGTGATTAGCGTGCCAGCCTATTTCAATGATAACCAACGCCAAGCAACAAAACAGGCTGGGGAATTAGCCGGCCTGAAGGTAGAACGCCTGATCAATGAGCCCACTGCGGCAGCTATAGCCTACGGTTTGCATGATAAACGTGAAGGTAATTTTCTTATTTTGGATCTGGGCGGCGGCACCTTCGATGTCTCCATCCTGGAATTCTTCGATGGCATTATGGAAGTACATGCCAGTGCCGGGGATAACTACCTTGGCGGTGAGGATTTTGTCGAAGCGATGATCGACAGTGTTTTGGAAGAATTAAAACTGAAAAAATCCTCACTGAAACCACGCGAACTGCAGAACCTGTATATGCAGATGGAAACGGCCAAGCGCCGTATCAGCCAGCAGGCAGGGCAGTTACTTAAATTAAACCTCAGTGGTCGTGAAGTTGAGTGGAAAGTGACTTCCGAATGGTTTGAGAAACTCAGCACTCCGCTGCTGCTGAGAGCCAAGCGCCCGATTGAGCGCGCCATGCGCGATGCCGATTTGCCGTCTGCTAAAATTGACGAAGTAGTATTGGTGGGTGGCTCCACCCGCCTAGCCCTGTTCCGCTCCATGGTGGGGCGTATGTTCGGTCGATTGCCCTCATGCCACCTGGATCCAGATACCGTAGTGGCATTGGGGGCGGCCATCCAGGCAGGTCTCAAAGAAAAGAATTCGGCCCTGGACGATATAGTCCTCACCGATGTCTGCCCCTATACCCTGGGAACGGGGATTGTGAATGAAGATAGCCCCCAGCTCGGCAGCTATTTCCTACCGATTATTGAGCGCAATACCGTTGTGCCCGTAAGTATTGTCCGCAGTGTTTGTACCGCGCGCGATAACCAAACTGAAGTATGTGTGGATATTTACCAGGGTGAGAATCGCTTGGTAAAGAAAAATGTTTGCCTTGGTGAGCTGACTGTTCCGGTGCCCAAGAAACCCAAGGGTGAAGAAGTTGTGGATATTCGGTATAGCTACGATATGAATGGCCTACTGGAGGTGGATGTGACTGTGCTATCCACCGGCAAGACTTTTAATAAGCTGGTGGAATTCACCCCCGGTGCATTGAGCGAGCGGGATAAGGCCGCCGCTCTTGAAAAGCTTGCCCAACTCAAATTCCACCCCCGAGAAGAGGAAGAAAATAGGGCTTTGGTTGCCAGAGGAGAAAGGCTTTATGAGGCCAGCCTGGGGGAGCAGCGTGATTATATATCCAAGTTGCTCGCTAATTTCGATCGTATCCTTGAGCGCCAAAATCCAGTTAAAATTGGTAAGGTACGTGCAGAGTTAAATAAGATTTTTGATCAGCTCGACAGTGAGGATTGGATTTAATGAACCCTTGGGAAATTCTCGAGATTGATCCCTGCAATGATACTCGTACAATCAAACGAGCTTATGCAAAACAGCTGAAACAAACCCGGCCAGATGAAAAGCCCGAAGAATTTCAGCAGCTTCATACTGCCTATAAGTGGGCGCTGAAGCTCGCGGAGGAGATGGAGGAGGATGCTGCCCCACGAGAAATATGCGATTACGAGAATGGTGCTGAAGCTGAGATGCGGGAGGCTACTATTTCTGAGCATCAGCTCAATGAGTTGAATAAAGACTCGAGCTTATCCTTGGAGGAGTCAACTTCTATTCGGGGATCTGCGAATGAAATGGTGGTGCAGTCCGTTGAGGCTACAGATGAGTCGCCCACTGAATCCACAAAGAAAAAGGAGAGTAGCCGCCAGGAGCTGACCACTTCTACTCAGCCCGTCTCGGAGGAAGCGTTAGAAAATCAATGTGAGTCCGAGTATGGTCAGGAGGAGTCTACTGTAGAGGAATTATACCAGGAGGAAAATGATCCTGAGCGTGAGAGAAAAATTGCGGAATACCACAAAGTGCTGGGGCAGGTAGGTGAACTTTTACAGAATCCGCGGGAGATTAATGTCGAGAAAAATTGGCACTTCCTTACCGATACGCCCTATATGCTTGATGAGGAATACAACTGGAATCTAGGGTTGTCTATTTTTGAGGGCTTCGCTCGATTTAATCAACAAGCCATACAAAGTTCTTCCAAAGGGAAAGATCAAGTACTGATACCTCCAAATATCTTGCATTACTGTAATGGTTTATTCGATTGGAGTGGAAATGTCTCTCATTTATATAGCGCTTTGGATGAAGAGCTATGTGAAGTTATTTTCAGTGCCTTGCAAAACGATACTCTTGAAATGGATCCTCTTCAAGGTCTTCGTGGCGGTCGCAAGGTGGTTCGGAAAAAGGTTGTTGAGCCAACAGAAACCTATGATCAATATTATTTCGGCCACTTGCTTGCTCGTGGGATTGCAGTTCTACTGGACTTGTTACTGATCTATGTAGCCGTTGGTTTTATTTCCTCCATAGTTATCATGAAAGTCTACAAAATGCCGGAAAGCGCAGCTACAACTATATCATTGGGGGGCTGCTGTTTGCTTTACTTGGTAATGGCATGGATAGCCGAAAGCTCAAAATTCCAGGCAACCCCTGGTAAATACCTGATGGGCTACAAGGTCACCAACAAAAAATTTGAGCGCATAGGCTATGGCCACGGTCTCTGGCGTGTATTGAGCTTCACCCTCACCTTGCTACTGGGCAAGATCGCCTGGCTGATTAACTGCTTTTTAGGTGGAAACCTGATGCACGACCGCCTCAGCTCAAGCCATGTCATCAATATGCGTAAATCCCGCGAGGAGTATTTGCGTAGATTGCGGGGGGAGGAGTGATGCCAGTAGTCTCAAAAGAAAATGCCGAACACTACTCCTGGGGAGAGGGTTGCGATGGCTGACACCTGGTAAAAACTGATTCTCTAAGTGTGATTCAGGAGAGAGTGCCTCCTGGCTGCTCAGAAGTTCGACATCTGCACCGGCAATCTGAACAGTTTTTCTTTGTATTGCAGGGCACGGCGACTATTAAATGTGGCGGCGAAGAACACTCCCTTTCTCCCGGTCTGGGACTGCATATAGCGGCTGGAATTCCTCATGAGTTGCTCAACAAGGCCTCTATAGACTTGATTTTTACCGTTACTTCAACGCCGCCTAGCCATGGGGATCGGGTGGAGTTGTAGTTTTGTGTCCAGTTGTTAAATAGGTTTTTTGGTTGGGACCGTTGCTGTATCAATGGGCCTTTATCGTACTAGGACTAGTAAAAATATACTGCAGAGTCTGACTGCATGTGGTATACCATTCTTTACGGTTGCTGTGGGTTTGGCTTCCTGGTTGGACCTCTTATCTGCCATTCCTTTCGATTTTCTGTATTTGTTGGCAAGTGTCACCTCATTACCTCTAGTATTATTGTTGGGAGATATATTGACTGCGCGTGCAAGGGAGGAAACTGCATCAATGAGCGCAAAAATTGCATTAGTTATTGCGGCCGTCCCCTGCTTATTAATTATTTAAATTTCCAGAGATCTCGGAGATAAAAAGCTAATTAATAGGGTGTTATTTCTCAAGATTTGCTGTGCAGTTGATGAAGTTATTAGTTTTTCTGATGTGGTTGAATTGTGATGCTCATTAGGTTATAGAAGTGCATTTTTTAACTGTTAGATAATGTTGAATTTTGAGGGTGCTCTTTTTAGTTGGATGGAAAATTCTTCCCTGAGAGTTACTTTACCCCATCTGATTCTCGTCTTACCTCAAAGTCAGTGTTCTACCCAGTTATTTATAATAAAAGAACTTTAAAGTCTGAGCTCTGTGTGGTTGTCTTGAACTTTATTACATGACTTGTTAGTCAGGTGTTGATGCTTCTAACCGCGTTTTTAACTTAAATTGGGTGGGCGTATGTTAAATCTAGAACGGTTTAAATTTTTTCTAGCAGGCTTTGCTCTTGTTTATTTTGCGGGCAACGCCTTTGCGGAACAGGTTAAGTATAAGGGCTGGATGGGTAGTAATGGTGCAGAACTGTACTTAGAGGTTTCTGGCCATGATGCTTCTAAACCTTTAATTCTTTTTCTACATGGCGGTCCGGGCGATGTGGAGTTGGGGCTGGTTCCCTTTCAGGTAACTATTGGTCGGGCACTCGAAGAAAAGTATTTAGTTGCATATCTTCATCAAAGAGGAGCCGGTAAGTCCCTTGAGGTGAGTGATGACACATTAACGATAAAGAATAATGTTCAAGATGTGCACAATGCAGTCGCTTTTCTAAAAAAGCACTATAAGAAAGACAAGGTTACTTTAATTGGCCACTCGTGGGGTGGGGGGCTTGCAGCTCTTTATGCTAGCGAACATCCTGAAGGATTGGAAAAGTTGGTATTTATCTCCTCCTTCCAGGATGCGGAGGTGCAGGCAAAAACCAGTTTAGAAGCAACACTGCAATGGGCGGAGAAGGAAGGCAATCATTTAGCTAAACAAGAGCTGAAGAAATATCAAGAGTCTCCCGCTGAGCACTTCCAGCTTCTTTTAAATTGGGCGAGTAGGGCAAATGGTGGTATCGCAAACGGGGCTGATATTCGTGGCTTTCTAGCAGCCGAAAATATTGATGAAAAATTCCCTGGGTGGCAGAGTCGGCGGGGAAGACTCGCGGACAAAATGAATAATGAGCTTCAAATCATGAGTGTAAATGGGGGTATCGATAACCTACAGATACCTGCTCTATTTGTAGTTGGCCAGAATGATACAATTACCACACCCTTACAGGTAAAGGCAGATTATAAAAGGTACAAAGGGAGTAAGTGCTTCTCGGTATTAAAAGATAGCCATCACCTTCCTTTTATGGATGCTTCAGAAAGGTTGGAGAAGACAGTGTTACTCTTCTTAGAGAAAAGTAAATGTGATAGCTCTGTATAGCGAGTAGTCAGCTACTGTAGCGGTTTTTTGATATTGCATGTCGAAGTTTTTGGTTAAAATGCCATGCAAGCATCCGTGGAGCCTGCATCTGCAGAAAAATCGTGGGAAAATTGGGATTCCCGACCTGCCACGACAGGGAACTTTGTACTGCAGTCGTGTTTTCGTTTGCTCCTGAAGGGGCATTCAGACGAGTTGCGAACGAAAAAATATCTTTGCCGCATCTCACTGTCCACACTGTAGTGGCCAAAAATACTCCTAATTACCACTCTTGCTAAGCAATGAATCTGTATATAAATACAGTTATCTGTTTGATCTGCAAGGAAATCCATCATGGCTCGCAACAAGGTGCAGTTTCAGAAGGGTATTAGTTTTACCCAATTCCTTAAAGAATACGGAAGTGAAGAGCAGTGCTTCAACGCGCTCTGCCAATGGCGTTGGCCAAATGGCTTCTGTTGCCCCCGCTACGGACACGACAAGCATTGCGATTTGTCTTATCGCAAGCTCAAACAGTGCAATCGGTGGCGACGTCAAACGTCGGTCACCTCTCGTACAATCTTCTACTCCATAAAGCTAAGCCTTACTACTTGGTTTCTCGGGATTTTTCTCATCACTCAGGATAAGAAAGGCATTTCTTGTATGGAGTTGTCACGTCATTTGGGTATCTCTTACAACGCAGCTTGGCGTATGAAGCAGAAACTCATGCAAGTGATGATGGAACGAGACCACCAATACAAATTGTCTGGTTTCGTTGAATTGGATGAAGCCTATCTTGGTGGAGAACGTACTGGATGCAAGCCTGGCCGCGGAGTCAAGGGTAAAACCCCCTTTGTGGCTGCCGTCGAAACCACCAGGGAAGGACGCCCCATCCGTATCAAGCTCTCTGTTGTCAAAGGCTTCAAGAACAGCGAAATCTCTACGTGGAGCAAGAAGCATCTCTGCAGCGGTAGCACAGTAATTTCCGATGGTCTTGCGTGCTTCAATGCCGTGAAAGACGCTGGCTGTGCGCATGACAAGATTGTTTGTGGTGGCGGCCGGGCTTCTGTTTATGAACCTGAATTTTATTGGGTGGATACTGTGCTTGGTAATTTAAAGAGTGCTCTGCGTAGCGCCTACCATGCGATTAGGGTGAAATATGTGCAGCGTTATTTGGCTGAATTGCAATATCGGTTTAATCGAAGATTTGATTTGTCAGCGCTCATTCTCCGACTTATTTTTGTCTCACCCTGCACACCACCAATGCCGGAAAGGTTGCTGAAAGTTGGCTTAGCATAGGTGGTAATTAGGAAAATATTTGACCACTACATCTGGTAAGTTAGCTTAATTATCAACGTCCGCCACGAAGTAGAAGTGATACATAAAGTGGCTCTTAGAAGAGGTTGTGTGAGGTTGAGCAAGCGGCTCATGGATGGCCGTGAGTCAGTCAAGGCTCGCATAGAGAAAATGGGCGAGGCACGACGAGTGTATGCCAAAAATGCCGTGGAGGTGCTGATGAAAGCCGACACAGGTTCTACGTATTTATAATTGCCAATGCCGGCACGGATACATTGGTGAGCCCTGAGTATCATGGCAGTGCTATGGTCATAGCTTTTTTATTCAGTATCTAACATCTCTCGGATTGGCTGGCAGTGAGCTCGAATACATCAGACTCTGGCTGGGGGGTTGCAGAAGCATATTGGTTTTTACCAAGTAAAAAGCCTTAAATACTCAATATTAAATCTCTTGGTGCTTAATTTTTATGGCATTTTCAGGCTTGGTTGGGGGCAAGCGTGCTCTCGACTGGACTTAGAATAATGACAATTGCGAGCATATAGAGATGTATTCACGGCGTCCTGGGAGAGCAGTTTATTCTTTGCTCTCTACCCAGTAGTAAATAAGTTATTATCCTATTTTTTGGGATTGTAAATTTATTGTGCTTTGAGTTGGCTTTTGGTGGATTCATAATCCTGAGTTTTATACGCTTTTGCTACTCATAAGTTTGGCTGGATCGAGGCGATAGAATCGGCTTAATTCTCCGTAGAGTTCGGGGTGTAAGGTGCGCATAGTGACAGGGATTGTGTAAAAGCTCTCGGTTGCTACCGCAAAAAACTCGGCTGGTGAATGGGCGCCGTATAAATCTAGCACAGAGGGATTGTCTCCAGGGAGTTGGCCGTACTCGGCTCTTTGTCGCAAGCGATAAAATTCATGGCTCATCACCTCGGCCCAGTTCGCACCTTCCTCTGCCTTTTCAAATAGAGGGCGGCCATCAAAGTAACCATCCTCTTCATCTACCTTGTGAGCAAACTCATGTAGGGCAACATTGTGTCCACGCTGGGGGAATTGCAAATCTTCCTCCAGGTCGCCCCAGGAAAGTACAACCGGCCCTCGGTAGTGAGCCTCTCCCTCCCGCGCACTGTGTTTAGCAGTTTCTACAAACCCCTCCCTGCGGGTTTCGTTGGCTACATAGGTATCCGGGTAGAGCAGCAGGCTGTAAAGATTGGGGTAGCACTCATTTTTACGGCCTAACACCAGTAAGCAGGCATAGGCAGCGATAACAACCCTCATGCGCTCGCTTACCTGTAGGCCATCACAGCCGACAAATTCCTTGTCATGCAGGAAAAGGGCTATATTACTGCGCAGTTCTTGCTGTTGATTGGTATTTAGGTATTGATATAGAGGGAGTGTTTCTTGCAACAGCTGCAACTGCTCCTGAGTTAATGGCCGTGAGCGGCGGTACTTGATACGCCAGCGGCGATAGAAGAGAGGTACAAGCCAAACTGCTAGGGCGAGCAGAATAATACCGATAAAAGTGCTCATAGGCATATTACCGGCTGTTTTGCTGAGATGTTCTCGCCTATTTCAGAGGCTTCACAAGGCGTGGCTTGGTGGTACTTCATTTGCCATTGGTCCTTGTTTAACCCCCATATTGAGGAACGCTTACAGAAGTTGGAATAGTTTCCCTGTTGGTTGCAGTGAGCGGCGCGATAAATTAGTAGCCGTACAGATTCAGAAAGTACTATACATTGGTAAACTTGGCTGTGAATTTTCCATCTGCTGTTATCTTCAGACGGCATCATTGTGATTATCGATTTAAAATCGAAACTGCGGCCGGATTTTCCCACTTCATGAAAATCCGAACTTAGTAGTTTCTCTACTATTGCCCGATTTCTGCGAATTTCTGTACAGTGTAAGGCAGTTTCGTATTCAATTAATAGCTCCATATTGGATATCATCCTTGGGTTACCTTCCAGATTTTAACCTTATGAATTTTCCTACAGAAATGAGGTATACCAATTCGTGCATTTTGCAAGTTTGACCTAGTAGTCCCACTGTGGATAGGGGGTTTGGTCAAACAGGCTGATGGTTTCCGCTCACTTATCGGTTTCTGTTTCAATGACTTGAGGATTGGGGAGTTGAATGACACTTTCAAGCCCTTGAGTAAATAGAATCTGCTGATGACGTAGGATCGTCGGGGTGTGAGATTTCCCATTAGTTGATTGTCACGACTTGAAAAATGACTATATGACGCCAACACTTAGGGCGTGTGGGTGATTTTTCTGTCGCTTTGGAGATGGTTATGCGCATGCGTTCCCTTATTGCTGTTCTTGCATTATTGCTCAGCACTTTTGTCCAGGCAGTCGCCCAGTCGGGTGGTACGCCATTGAAAGTGGCGATTGCCGGGGATGCCCCTCCCTATGTGATCAACAATGCTACTAGTGGCCTAGAAGTGGATATTGTGCGGGAGGCGCTTCCTGGATATTCTCTGGAATTTGTACAAATGGGCTTTGCGGAAACTGCCCCGGCTCTTGAGCAGGGCAAGGTGCAAGCTGCGGTCAATGTGATGAAGAAAAACGATGGCCTTTTTTACTCCGATAAAATGATCAGTTTTGCCAATTACGCTATTACCAAAGCCAGCGATAAAATGAAAGTTGGCAGTATCGCGGACCTTGCCGGCAAGAAGGTGATTACCTGGCAGGGCGCTCCGATGGATTTGGGACCTGAGTTTGAAAAAATGTACGGTCCAAATGGCACCCAGCGTCAGAATATTGTTCAGGCACCGACAGCCCCCGACCTGGTTGCGCAGTTCTGGAAAATGAAGGATGTCGTAGCCGTTGTGGATATGGAGCTGTTTAAGTACTTCAGTAATAGAATGGGACATAAAATGGATCAAGTTGATCTATTTCAGATTTTCCCCTTAATGACCGACTTTCGTGTGGGCTTCCGAGAGCAGAAAGTGCGAGATGATTTTAATCGCGGTTTGGCCGAACTGTGCCGTACTGGTCGCTATAAGGAATTATTGAAAAAATACAATGTGGTACAGAAGCAAGATATTTGTAATTAGATTTATTCTTTAATAGGCAGGCGATAGAGAAGAGTGAAAAGATCTGGATTCTCTCTGGCCCTCTCCGCTAACGTGACTAAAAAGGGGGAGGGACGGAGTACACTGCGCTCGGACCGTATGAGACATGGATGCCGATTACGAGCTTACAGGGATGTGTTCACAGCGCATCTCGAGTGCAGTGTATTCTGTTCTACTGATCCAGTAGTAAGTCTGTCTCATTAACTATTCTCGGATTAATCTTAGGTTTTAAATACTAGGTATCTGTCGGTCACGATCATTCTCGGCAATATTTAGTCGGCCCTGAAAAAAACCAAACACTTGCCTCCAGCACGGTGTAATGAGGGTTTACGGGGCGATTCGGACTAAATCCACCTTCCAAAACGTAAGTAAAATATCCGCATTATTAGCCGGAACGGATTTGAGATCATAAAAATAGGTGAAAACGATTTTTTAGGGCACAAAAAAACGCCTCCAGCGCCCTGATCATCCATTTTCTCAAATTCCAGGCACACGCAGCCATGAGGAGATTTATCGCATCACCCACTGTGCCTTTGAGGAAGTTT